>JBJEKE010000253.1:0-10437 GCA_051878475.1 Muribaculaceae bacterium
TACGGGGACGTCGTTGATCTCCTCGGCACCGAGCGAAGTGATAGAACCGGTAACATCGCTCTTGCGCTGAACACCGTAACCGATTACCACGAGTTCGTCGAGCGCTGTTGCCGTTTGTTCGAGTGTTACATTTAGTTTTGTCTTTCCCGATACTTTCACCTCTTTGGCGTTGTAACCAACGTAAGAAAATTCGAGAGTGGCGTTTGGAGCAACATTGATGGTGAAGTTGCCGTCGAAGTCGGTAGACACGCCATTTTGTGTACCTTTTTCCATAACTGTTACGCCAATGAGTGCTTCGGCATTGCTACTGTCGGTTACAGTTCCCGATACCGCAGCCTTTTGTGCGTAGGTAGCTATTGAGAAAAAACAAGCAAGTAATAATATTGCTGTTCTCAGTGACTTTAAGTTACTCATCTGTATATTGATTTGGTTTTAGGTTTTCGTCCTGCAGAGTTTTGCAAGAGGATAATTGCCCTTGTTGTGGGCAACTATAATTGAAAAAAGGTGGCCCGCCGGCGTTGTATCGGCAGGCTCACCTTCATAATGTTGTTCGTATTACTTAACGATAAGGCTTGCAGCCTGACGGCCGGCTTCACCGTTTACGATAACTTTGTAAACACCCTTGGCAAGACCGGCTACGCTTACGTTAGAAGCCTTGTCAGATGTAAGAACCAAACGACCGGCGATGTCGTAAACCGATACCTTGCTGTTTTCAGCACCTGCTACGCTGAATGATACAGTTGCAGGGTTAGGATATACGTTAACCTTAACGGCCTTCTTGCTGGCTGCTACGTTTTCAACACCTGCAGCTATTTCGGCGCGTGTGCGGTATTCCGGTTCCATTACGTCGGGGTTGAGTTCGAGGTCGCATACCTCTGAACGATAGTAGTAGCTGTAGAGCTGGTTGTTAACCGATGAAGTGAACAGCAGAGTACCGTTGAGGTTGCGGAGGCAATATACTTGGTCGCCTGCTGCGTCGATATCAGATACGATAACCGGCTTCCGGTCCCACTTGTCGAGGCGGATGAGCTTGGTGGTAGTTGCACCGCTGCCGTCGAATGAACCTTCGTTCCACCAGTAGAGGCTACCGCCAACTACGATGTTCTCCTTAACCCAGTCGCAACCTGTGCCTGTAGCAAGGTCATATTGCATCCAAACCTTTTCGCCATCGAAGCAGTGGAGCTCACCACCTTTGTGAAGTTCGTTGTTCGGGTCGAAGCCAGTAGCTGCACAGAACATGTAGAGGCCGTCGAATACGCTACCTGCATCGGGGAATGAGTTGTGATCTTCTGAGTTTGGTTCCGACCAGATGTCGAATACTGAATAGTTGCCCTTTTCGCAAGTAGTGGCGAGAAGTTCGTTACCGATACCGGGGTAGTAACCACGCATAACAACCATACCGTTGTACACTTCACCGGTCTTAGTGTGGCCAGAGCCAGCGCCAATGCCGTTTGTACCTACGTTCACGTTAACGTCAGCAATCATGTATGTGCCGGCTTCTGTACCATCAGAGAAGCGTGGCTCGTTGCCGTGTTCGGGGTCCCATGCACGGAATTCAAGACCTTCGTTGTAGAAGTTGATGAACTGGGTAGGAGCCGAGCCGAGTGTACCGGTCTGGTTTTCTTGTTCGTCGAGGGCTTTTTCCCAGTTGATGTCGGCTACCATATGAGTGCCTTCTTCGGTACCGTCGGTTACCCATACTTCAGGACCATAAGTGAAGCCATCATCGGCAACACCGTCGGCCTTGAAGAATACCTTGCGGCCTACACGTACGATAGGACCAACGAGGTCGTCCTCAGCATAGTTTTCACCGGGATATACGGTCTTTACTTGCTTGATGCACTTTGTGCCTTCTTCAGTACCGTCAGATACCCATACCCAGTTTTCACCAACTTGCTCAGCTTCGAAGTCACGAGCAAAGAAAATGAAGTGAGTTTCGTCCATCTGGCAGAATGCGTGAGGATTCGACGATTCGAGTTCGTGGATGTCCTTAATCATGTAAGTACCTTCTTCAGTACCGTCAGAAATCCAAAGTTCAGCACCTTCGTCTTCAGTTGTTGCCTGGAACACAACCTTGTCGTTGAAACGAGTGAGGTAGCTAACGTTAGAAGTTGCAACACCTGGGTTGATGTCCTTAACCAGACGTGTGCCTGCCGGAGTACCGTCGGTTACCCAAAGTTCTGAACCGTGTTCAGCGTCGGTAGCTGCAAAGAATGCATAGTAACCTTTTTCAGGAGAGCCGGCTACAGTTACGTTTTTCTGGCGATAGAAGTTTTTCTGCTGGTCGATGTTAGCTGTTACTCCTTCGGGAAGTAATGCCACGGGGACCGATTCTGCAAACATGCTGCCTGCCATCATTGCTGCTGCAGCAAAAAGTAAACTTTTTTTCATGATGTTTAAAGTTTAGTTAGTTGAAGGGTTAATTAACTCTATATTTTATTGTTACTCAAATGAGTCGAGGTTTATTTGTCGCCGCGTTCGCGAAGCATCTGCTCCACTTCGGCCTTTGCCTGCTCGCGCGATTTGGTGAATATCCGGTGGATGCGCTCCATGTCGAACTTTTGTGCGCGGTCATAGGTGTAGATGCCGTTCTTTTCGAGTTCTACGTCGACAATCTGGGTGTAGCAGAAACCGGTGATGTAGTCGAGGCTCAATATCACGTTAACCTGCTCTTCCAGACGCTTGTAGAATTCTTCGATGGTGCGTGGGGGCTTTCCGTAGCCCCAGAATTCGTCGGCACCGGCCACTTCGGCGGCTTTCATCTCCTTAATCCACTGTATTCCACCGAATTCGTCGATCATATAGGCTTCGCCTTTGTAGGGTACGCTGAATTTGGGGTGGTGGATATATGGAGTGCCGTCGTCTTTGAGCTTGAGTTGGTTGTAGAGAGCCACGGGGTCCTGCACATAGGTGTGCTCGGCGTAGATGTCGGTGAATCCGGCATGGTATCCGCCGCTCACAGCCACTACCGGACGGGTGCGGTCGAGGCGATGTGTTAGGAAGTAGAGGTCGTTGGTGAGGCGAGCGCGCTGACCGTCGACATCGGGCTTCCATGTTTCATTGAGAGGCGACCATGCGATGAGCGAAGTGGCATTGTAGTCGCGTTCAATGCATTCGGTCCATTCGGTGAGCATATTGCGGGCAGCCACCTTATCGGTCCAGTCCATACCCCAGCTTGCCGATTCGCCCCAGGTGAGGTAGCCAAGCTTGTCGGCCCAGTAGAAGTATCGCTGCTCGAACACTTTCTGGTGCAGGCGAGCGCCGTTGAATCCGGCTTCCTTGCCCAGCACGATATCGCGTTTGAGTTGCTCGTCGTCGGGAGCAGTCCATTGTCCATCGGGATAGTAGCCTTGGTCGAGCACCAGGCGCTGGTAGTATGGCTCGTTGTTCAGGTAGAAAGTGGTTCCACGGAGTTCGGCCTTACGCATTCCGGCATACGATTTCACCTGGTCGATAACTGCGCCGGCAGCGTCGGTTACGGTGAATTCAATGTCGTAGAGGAAAGGCGATTCGGGCGACCATGTCTTCACATTCTTTATCTTGGCAGCCAGCATTGCGCTGTTCGAAGCTGCTGTTTTCTGGTTGAATACCTCTTTCTTGCCGTCGAGGATGCGCACACGCAGCTGAGCGCCGCAGTCGAGGTCGTAGAAAGAGGGTTCGAATATGAATTGGCTATTGTCGAGGTCGGGAGTGATGTTGCACTTCTTCAGGCCGCCTTTCGAAACGGCTTCCAGCCACACTGTCTGCCAGATGCCGGTGACGCGGGTGTAAAGACAGCTGTATGAATATAGACGTCGCGACTGCTTGCCGCCGGTTTGCAGCTGCGAGCGCACATCGTCCTCAACATACACCACCAGGTTGTTGGCCTTTCCGGGTGTAACATGTTTTGTAATGTCGATGGCAAACGACGATGAGCCACCGTAGTGGATAAACACCTCGCGGCCGTCGATGTAGATGGTCGATTTGTAGTCAACGCCGCCGAAATTGAGCATTATTCGCTTGCCGTCCCAGTTTTGGGGGACGTTGATGCTGCGGTGATACCACATTGCGTTGATAAAGTCCTTATGGTCGACACCCGACAGCGGGCTTTCAGGGCAGAAGGGAACGGTGATGTTCGAGGCAAATCCGGTAGAGTTGAACAGCGAGCGTTCAAGACCGCTTTTCGAGAAGTCGAACTCGTAGGTCCATGTGCCGTTGAGGTTAATCCATTCCGATCGTTCGAACTGTGGACGCGGATATTCAGGCCGAGGAATTGCAGCCAGTGTGTTAGCGGCAATCAAGGTAATAAGCAATGTCAGTGCAAGCGATAATCTTTTCATATTACGGTTTCTGATTTTGGCTAATTAAGCGTTTAAATCACACCGCAAATTTATATTTGGAGGGAGGGTCGAATAGGGTAAAATTGTTTTGGATAAAGGTAATTTTGTCCAGAAACAACTTGGCAATTTTTTTGGGATTAAGTGCAAATTATTGAAAATGAGGAGAATAAAAATATGTATGTTTTAAAACATGAATTCAGCCGACCCATAAGGCATAAAAAAAGCCTGATTGCAGCGCAATGGCTGCAATCAGGCCAAGGGTAATGATTAGGTGAGAATAGTTATTCGGCTGGCGTGTAGTAGCTGTGCACCTTTATGGCGGTTAGCGGAGCGTTGGTGGTGATGAACTGGGCGCCGGCGTTGCTGAATTCAATCATGTCGGCTTCCGAGTTTACGGTCCACACGTTAACCGTCATCCCCAGGTCGATGGCGTCCTTAATCCATTGCATGTTGGCGCGCAGATTGGCCATTGAGTAGTCAATGCCCATTATACCGAGTTCTTTCAGATCGGCCGGAGCCATATCGCCATTCAGGTAAGCCACGTGAGCTTCTGCATTGAGTTCAACAATCTTCTTGCACACATCGAGGCTGAATGCAATGTACTCCACCTTGTCCTGCACACCGGCTTCGGCCACAGCGTTAACCACAGCTTCGGCTACAGCGAGGTTGCGCTCAAGGGTGGAGTGGGTCTTTATTTCGATGATAAGCTTTGTGGGGCATTCGTTATCCTTCACCAGAGCCAGGGCATCGGCCAGTTGAGGCATCTTTTCGCCGTTGCTCAGAGTAAGGTCCTTCACTTCGTCGTATGTTGCGTCCTGAATGGTCACTCCGTCGAAGCTGGCATCATGGTTCATCATAATGTGACCGTCGGTGGTCAGCCAAACGTCGAGTTCCGACCCGTATACGTTGAGTGCTTGGGCATTGCGTATAGCCTGGAGTGAATTTTGCGCAGCGCCTTCCACATCCCAGTAACCACGGTGAGCAATCACCTGAGCTCCGGTTGGCCGAACGTCGACAATCTCGAATTTCACGATTCCGAGGTCTTGCAAGTCGATTCCGCGGTGAAGAGTCATTCGATAAGCACCTGTTATGGTGCCCTCGGCAATGACAATGGACACAGCATTGTCGCCTGCGAGTGTTACAGGTTGTTCAATGACATTTTCAGCGTCGCTAATGTTCTCGAGTTTGATAACGTCGCCCTCGGCAAATCCTGTACCGTTGATGGTGAAGTTGTCGCCGATGCACACAGCCAGGCCGTTGGCATACGAAATGTTGCTAACCAGGTCGGGGACGGGCGAATCCTTCAGCATCGAGGCCTTTTTCCACAGCAGAGCAATTTCATCGTCGTTCAAAGCCTTGTCGTACACTCGAGCAACAGCCACATCGCCCTTCCAGCCGTTACCGCCACCCTTGTCAGAAGCATCGGCGCCCACGGCAAACCAGTTGCAGCCGGCTGTAGTGGTGAAGAAGTAATCGCCGGGAGCATTGGCTTCGCCCATCAGCTGCCCGTCGACGTAGATTTTGGCCTTCTCTTCTTCTTTGTTGTACACTCCCACCACATGGTAGAATTTTCCTTTTTCGGGCTGAATACCCGATACAGCCCAGCGCCATGTTGATTTGCCGTTGGTGCTCACATTGGGGAGGAATACTATTTCGTTGCCGCCGTTTTTGCTTTTTGCAGTTTTGCAAATGAGGAAACCGGTTCCGCCACCTTGATGTGAGGCAAAGAACTTGGCTTCAACGTCGGCCAGCGGCTCATCGTAGTTGGCCGTGAAAATTGCTTCCATTGTGTGTCCGTCGGCAAGAGCGTCCTTAATCGCCTGGTTGTCTTCGTAGTCGGCTTTGTAATAGCCTGATGCAGCAGCTCCCCAGGCATTGTCGAATCGTGCAACGTAGCGTTTGAAGGTGGTGTTGTAGTAAGTGGTGAGTGCGCTGCTTTCGAAAGTCTGGACTTCGTTGTTGAGAGGCGAAATGTCGGTAGCGGTGCCGTCGTTGTTGAATCTGACATCAAGGATATCGGCTACCGGAGTATCTTGAAAGTCCTTTACTTCTTTCCAGAGCTTGCCCACCTCGGTTGTTGAGAGCGAGCGGCTGTACACTCGGGCAATGGCAATGTCGCCGGTCCAGCCATTCGTGGCTTTTCCTTTTGTCGACGGGTCAGCACCGATGGCAAACCAGCCCGATCCGGCCGATGGGAAGAACAGGTCGCCGGCTGTAGGCGTTTTGGCCTTCAGCACACCGTCGACATATATGCGCAACTCATTGGTGTTCTTGTCGAACACTCCCACCACGTGGTAGTAGCGGCCGTTTTCAGGCTTTATTCCCGAGATAGCCCATCGGTATGCGTTTTCGCCTGTGTCGCTGATGCTGGTGAGCAATGCCAGCTCGTTTTCTCCGTCCTCGCTTTTGTTGGTCTTGCACACCATCAGTCCGGTGCCACCACCTTGGTGCGACGAGAAGAACTTGGCCTCAACGTCGGTCATTTCCTCAGGGTTGGCCATCACCAGAGCCTCAAGGGTGTGGCCGTTCATCAGTTTTTCGCAGAATTCGGGATTGTCCTCGTAGTCAACGCGGAAGAAATTGGTGGCAGTGGCGCCCCAAGTATTGTCGAAATTGGCCACATAGCGGTTATAGGTATCGTTGAAGTATGTCTTGGTGCCCTTGGCGATAACTGTGTTATGCATAGGCGATACGTCGGTGGCTGTACCGTCGGCACCGAATACCACATCGAGCAGGTCGGCTTTTGGTGTGGCTAAGTCGTCGAACACAATGCTGTCGACCTCGGCAATTGCTCCGCTGAACAATGCCTCGGCACTGCTGTTGACGGTGATGTTGTCGTCACCTACATCAACACGCGATGCCTCGGTGGAGTTTCCTTCATAAATGATGTTGCCGTTACGGAAAACGAAAATGTCGTTTTCGGCCACGATGGCCATCGATGCGACGAGCAATGCTGCGCCCATCATCACTTTGCTTATTATGTTATGTCTCATGGCTTTCAGCGTTTAACGATTTTCTGTACTTTGGTAGTTTTCCCTGCAGTTACGCTCACCAGATAGGTTCCGGCGCTCTGTCCTTCGATGCTGATGCTGCAGCCGGGGGCCTTAGGAGTTGCCTTTAGCACGGTGCCACCCATTGCCGAGTATACGGCAACCGAGGATATCGGCGTTTCGGCTGTGATTGCAATGTTACCTTTGGCGTCGGCTGTGACTGCAATGTTGCATGTTTCGATGGCAGCCACCCCCGACGGACGGTCGAATGTGAAATAGTCGAAATCGGCAAGTGCAACCACCGTCTCGGTGCCGTTCGATTCGGTAACGTTCATGGCGTTGTCGGCGAAAGTGAGCTTATGCACATCGGCAAACTCCTTCACCGGAGAGGTCTCGGTGCCGCTGAACAAGTATATGTCCTTGGCCGATGTGCTGATGCACATAATAGCCATTGCGGCGATAATGATTGGTTTGTAACACATAAATAGAATAGTTAAGGTGTGAAAAAAAGTAAGTCATACTTTGCCGGAAACTCTATTTCGGCTTGGGGGCTGCAATAATATGGGGGAGACCCTCCGGTATTATTGGAGGTTAATTTTTAGGAATTGTGTGTTGGCTGTTACGTTGGCAAAGATAGTGCAAATCGAGAGCAAAACAAAATAAGTCACTTGTTTTTTTTGCCGAGATGCCGCCTATCTTATGGAAAGATAGTGCAAATCGAGAGCAAAACAAAACAAGTTCACTTGTTTTTTTGCCGAGATGCCGCCTATCTTATGATTCCTTTGATTGTCAGGCGGCTGAATTGCCATATTATGTGGAATAATCGAAAATAATGTTATATTTTGGGCATATACTGCGACCCGATGTAATGTGATTGGCATTATATTGCTAATTTTGCAATGTTTATGGCATATCAATTGGCAATCGATTCGGGAAACACCTCGGTGAAGGTGTATTTGGCGGCCGACGACGAAATCGTCGGTTGTCATCGCTTTGCCCGCCTGTCCGATGCCGATATCGATTCGCTTTGCCCGTCGGGAGCCGATGGATGCATAGTGTCCACTGTCAGAAGCGACGATGCCGATGCCATCGCGGCGCTCAAATGCCGTTGGCCTGATATGGTGGTGTTGAGCCATACCACCCCGATGCCCATCACCATTGCCTATGCCACCCCCGAGAGCCTCGGACGCGACCGTATTGCCGCTGCTGTGGGAGCCTACACCCCCGGCTCAGGCCGTGCAGCCGTAGTGATTGATGCCGGCACAGCACTAACCCTCGATGTGGTGGACTGTGACGGACGGTTTCTGGGCGGAAATATATCGCCGGGCATCTCGATGCGCCTTCGAGCCTTGAACCACTTCACTCAGCGTTTGCCGCTGGTAGATGCAGCCGGCGACACTCCATTGGCAGGTTACGACACCGTCACTGCCATCCGCTCAGGCGTGGTTAACGGCATTGTGGCCGAAATCGACGGTTTTATTTCAGCCGTTGCCGACAAATTTGGCGTTTTAGACGTATATCTAACAGGCGGCGATGCTATTTTTTTGGCAAATCGGCTGAAAAGTAGCATCTTTGCAGACGAAAATCTACTTGCAAAAGGACTTATCAGAATATTAAAGTACAATAGATGAGAATATTTAGCAGACTAACAATTCTATTCTTGTGCGCAGTGGCTATGGTTTCGGCCTCGGCACAAATGTCGCAATCGCCATATTCGTCGTACGGTTACGGTATGTTAAGCGATAACGCATCGAGCGCCCAGCGCGCTATGGGCGGTGTGGGATATGCAATGAACAACGGCCGTCAGATTAACGTGATGAACCCGGCTTCGTATGCCGCAATGGACTCGCTCACCTTCCTGTGGGACTTTGGCGTGAGCCTTACTAACCTCAACGCCAAGGAAAACGGCAGCACAGCGAAGAAAACCGGCGGCGGTCTCGACTATGTGACCATGCAGTTCCCTATCTGCAGTTTCATCGGCGCGAGCGTGGGAGTGATTCCGTTCACATCGGTGGGCTACTCGTTCGGTTCCGAAGTGGTTCACGGCACCGACAGCCATTCGGGATACGGCGGCATCAGCCAGCTGTATGCCGGTGTGGGTGTGCGTCCGTTCAAGGGCTTCTCGGTGGGTGCAAATGTGGCTTACCAGTGGGGTACTACCGTAAACGATATTTATGCTATCACCGATCTCGGCAACACCACTCTGTTTGAACGTGTAATCCAGGTGCGCGACTATCACCTTGACTTCGGTGTTCAGTACGACCTTCGCATGGGACGCCGCAACAAACTAACTCTGGGCGTGACGTTCGCTCCCGGCAAGTCGATGCACGGCCATTCGTGGGGTGTGTATTACGATGTTGACAACACAAGTGTCCCCGACACTGTCGACTATCATTCGCTCAAGGGTGGATACAGCATCCCTCTCGTTGGGGCGTAGGTTTGGCTTACACCTACGACAGCCGATGGACCACTGAGTTCGACTTTACTTACCAAGACTGGAAAAAGGCAAAATATCGCGGTGTTGAAGGATTTGAAGGTTGCGATTTCGATACACGCTGGAAAGCAGCCGGTGGTATGTCGTTCCAAGCTAATCCACGCGGCAGCTGGGCTCGCCGTATCACTTACCGCATTGGTGGATATTACACTCACGATTATATTACCCTCGGCGGCAACAACGTGCGCGAATATGGCCTGTCGGCCGGTTTCGGCCTCCCGGCTCCCGGCTCGAAGACTTTGGTTAACATTGGCTTTGAATACAAGCACCGCTCTTCGTCGCCTCAACAATTGGTGACTGAAAACTATTTCAACATAACGCTCGGAATCAATTTCAACGAAATGTGGTTCTGGAAGAACAAGATTCAGTAACACCGTTACGACACACATGGTGGCGTAACGGCCGATATTTATAGTGTATCGTCTGCGCGACATATTGCTTCTGTGTATTCTGTTCCTTGCCGTCGTTGGCTGCAAGGAGGAGCCAAAGAGCTATGTGACGATTGACGTCGACCCCGAAACCACCCCGACGGTGATTTCGCGCGACGTCAAGGGTCTCATAAGGGATTCGGGTATCACTAAGTATCGAATAACTGCAAAACTCTGGACCATATACCAGGAGGCCGAGAAACCTT
>JBJEKE010000254.1:0-2528 GCA_051878475.1 Muribaculaceae bacterium
CAAAGTAGTTCAAAAGGATTCTCCGTCGGCACACACGAGCCTCGGCATATTCCTGCATACGTTTCAGTTTCTCGAAGTTGATGTCGCGCTGCCCGCTTTGCTCTGCAAACTTGCGCAGTGTGATGATATCCTGAAGATTATATAACAGCAGTGTTTCAGTTTCGAGCCCGTCGCGACCGCCGCGGCCTATCTCTTGGTAAAAGTTCTCGATGCTTTTTGGCAGATTGTAATGGATTACGAATCGAATGTTGCTCTTGTCGATGCCCATTCCGAAGGCGATAGTGGCGCATACCACGGTAATTCTGTCGTTGATGAAATCGTCCTGCACACGGTTACGCTCGGCAGCAGGAAGTCCGGCATGGTAAACATCGGCCAACACCCCTCTTGCACGAAGTTTCTCGGCCAGCTGCTCTGTGCCTTTTCTCGTCTGGCAATACACAATACCGCTCTCGCCGGCATGTCGGCCCACTACATCGAGTATGATGCGAAGCTTCTCGTTGACCGAATATCCGCGACGCACATCAAGGCTGAGGTTCGGGCGGTCGAAACTGCTCACAAACACCCGACAATCGCGCAGATAGAGCTGGTCGATGATGTCGGCTTTGGTAACCTTGTCGGCAGTTGCGGTCAGAGCCAGCACCGGAATGTCGGGAAACATATCGTGAATACCTCCAAGCTGGGTGTATTCAGGACGGAAATCATGGCCCCAGGCCGAGATGCAGTGTGCCTCGTCGACGGCAAACATCGACACCTTAACGCATTGTCGCAACCATCCCATCTCGTTAACGAGCCGTTCAGGCGAAATATACAGGATCTTCAGCTCGCGGCGCATGCAGCGGGCGCGAATGTTGCAATTGGTGAATTCGTCGTTGTTGCTGTTGAGCGCCTCGGCAGCGATGCCGTTAGCCTGCAGAGCATCAACCTGATCCTTCATGAGTGAGATAAGCGGCGACACAACCACGGCGGTCCCTTCGAGCATCAATGCCGGAATCTGGTAGCAAATGGATTTGCCGCCACCGGTCGGCATCAGCACCAGGGCATCCTTTCCCGATGTAACATGTTCTATGATTTCCTCCTGCAGAGGGCGGAACGAATGGTAGCCGTAATATGTCTTAAGCAGACGGCGAGCAATTTCTGAAGCCATGATAGTTACGTTTTAACCGCTAAGATAACTCATTTGCCCGACATTCGGCACTCTCCTCCCCCACATTTTTGGATATCTACGGGAAAACGCGGGACGGAAACCTATGGCTGCCATCCCGCGGAGTGGTTCAGTTCTCGAACGTGTTTTCCATACCTTCAAGCGAGGCAATGAATGTGAGGAAGTGCTCCGACCAACCGCTGATCTCAGCAGTCCACACCCCTTTGTAATTGATACCCCTGGTGTGGGCCGACACATCGCAAATATAATTACGGACACCGAAGGGCTTGGGAGTGCGTTTGTCGGGGTAGTCACAATCCTGCGAATCGGAGAACACGATGATTCGGTCGAAATGAATTCCGGCGAACTTCACCTTGCACCATTCCAGGCACTGGCGGGTGAAGATGCCTCCGTTACCGGTTCCGGCATTCTCTATGTCGTCAATTATATCGAAGCCTCGCGAAGGATACTTGATGTGCTTCGAGCTGCAGAGGCGCTTTGAGTCGTCGCCCGAGGTGGCTACAAGTTCAAACTGTTCGCACTGGTACGAGGCAAGCATTGCCATCATGCAAGCCACCTCAAGGCGCGAGAAATCGCTTCGGCCGCTTATGTTGCAACGCATTGAACCTGAAATATCGACGATGAACAAAGTGCGACCAGGCAACTTCGGCAAGTTGAGGTATGCATTCTGCATAGCCTCCTCGATGTCGCGGGCAAATTCGCTGTTCTGCCTTGCCGCCTTGTAGAAGTCAAGTGGCAGCAGCATTGAACTCTTGGCATTGAGAATGGCATCGCTGATAACCTCCTTGTCGACACTTGCGCGCTTCATGTTCGAAATGTTGCGCAAAGTGGCCAATGCACCCAACTTTCGGCTCGAGACCAATCGGGTCCATGCTTCTTTTTTGTCCTCACCACTCGATAGAGCCACCTCCCAGGTATCGGGAGTGGAGAGCTCTCGGTCTGCAATCTTGCGAAACAGAATCTGCTCATCGTCGGTCCGTGCCTTTGGATGGGCAAGAAACATCACATCGCGCAGCTTGATGGGTGCATCGCGGTCATATTTGGCAAACTGGTATTCATCGAAGTTATGGAACGCCTCGGCCAACCCCTTCCGGGCTTGATTGCACACCGTGCACTTTCCATCAGCCCAGTACAGTGCCATGAAATCGGTGAGCATATCGGGGCGGGTGATGATTTTCGGCAGCAGAGTGCCCACCAGCCCACGATGGCCATCGTGCTTGCACATTTCAACGGCAATGAACAGCGGGGTATGGCGCAGCTTTTGCTTCAGCCTAACCTCGATGGCCAGATCGGACACATCGTCGGGGGCACAAAGCGGAATCAGGCGGGAAATCTCGTCGGCCACCTTTGCACCATCCATATAGGC
>JBJEKE010000255.1:0-6943 GCA_051878475.1 Muribaculaceae bacterium
TGTCTGAAGTTACAGAAAGAGTAAAAGCTATTATCGTTGACAAACTCGGAGTAAGCGAATCAGAAGTTACTCCTGAAGCTACATTTACCCAGGACCTCGGTGCTGATTCACTCGATACAGTAGAGCTCATCATGGAATTCGAAAAGGAATTCGGCATTCAGATTCCTGACGAAAAGGCTGAGACCATCCAGACTGTAGGCGACGCAATCGCATACATCGAAGAAGCTCAGAAATAATTATTTTTCATACCACGACATTACATTCTCTAATAAATGGAATTAAAAAGAGTTGTAGTAACTGGGCTCGGAGCGCTCACCCCAATAGGCCACGATGTAGAGTCGACATGGGCCAACGCCCTCAAGGGCGTGAGTGGTGCCGGACCGATTACTCATTTCGATGCCTCCAAGTTCAAGACCCAATTTGCATGTGAGGTTAAGGACTTCAATCCGAACGATTATTTCGACCGCAAGGAAGCCCGCAAATATGACCTCTATTGCCAGTATGCCCTGGTGGCAGCTAACCAGGCAATAGCAGATGCGAAATTGGACGATGAAGCAATCGACCATACCCGAGTAGGCGTAATCTTCGCAGCCGGTATCGGAGGATTGCACACTTTCGAGGAAGAAGCGGGTAACTATGCATTGCATGGCGCAGAAATGGGCCCCAAATACAACCCCTTCTTCATCCCAAAGATGATAGCAGACATAGCAGCCGGCCACATCTCGATTAACCATCATTTCTACGGTCCTAACTTTGGGGTCGTATCGGCCTGCGCATCGTCGACAAATGCATTTATCGACGCCTTCAACTATGTGCGCCTCGGCATGGCCGATGCCATCGTGACGGGAGGAGCCGAAGCCGCCATCTATCCGGCCGGTGTGGGCGGATTCAACGCCATGCACGCATTGTCGACGCGCAACGACAGTCCGGAGACCGCATCGCGCCCGTTCAGCGGCTCGCGCGACGGCTTTGTGATGGGCGAAGGCTCGGCATGTCTGATTCTTGAAGAACTGGAGCATGCAAAAGCTCGTGGAGCAAAAATTTATGCCGAAGTAGTAGGTGGCGGAATGTCGGCCGATGCTTACCACATCACAGCATCGCATCCCGAGGGATTGGGAGCCAAGCTGGTGATGCAGAATGCATTGCGCGATGCCGGCATGCAGCCATCAGAAATCGATTATATCAATGTTCACGGCACTTCAACACCCGTAGGCGACGTTTCGGAAGTGGCAGCCATCCTCGAAGTGTTTGGTGCTGATGCCTACAAACTAAACATCAGCTCAACCAAATCGATGACCGGCCACCTTCTCGGAGCCACAGGCGCTCTCGAAGCCCTCTTCTGCGTGAAGTCGGTGATGCACGACATTGTGCCTCCGACCATCAACCACGACCCTGAGGACCTCGACGAGAACATCGACTATAACCTGAACTTCACCTTCGACAAGCCACAGCAGCGCACAGTAAACGCTGCCCTGTCGAACACGTTCGGTTTCGGTGGCCACAACGCTTGCGTAATCGTGAAGAAGTACGTTGGCGAATAATTTTCGTTTTGATTTCCGATTTAATCCATATCATAAAGCTCCCTTTCTCGCACGAGAGGGAGCTTTATGTGTTTTTCCGTAATATCATCGGCTTCTACCCGCGGAATCTGCGCTACTACAACGAGGCGCTCATCCACAGTTCGGCGCAAGCCGTTGACCGAAACGGAAAGCACATTGACAACGAACGCCTTGAGTATCTGGGCGATGCCGTATTGACCAGCGTGGTGAGCAATCTGCTGTTCCGCCGTTTCCCCGAGCGCAACGAAGGTTTTCTGACCGACACGCGCGCCAAAATCATTAAGCGGGAACACCTTAACCAGCTGGGCCTGAGCTTTGGCATCGACAAATACATACGCCAGGCGCGCCATTCGCATTCCCACAACAATTACATCTATGGTAACGCGGTAGAGGCCCTTATAGGTGCCATCTACCTTGACCGCGGCTATAAATATGCCGAACGGTTTATTCTCACCAAGGTAATAGACCGCGAGCTCGACCAGTTTGCCAACGACAACGCCAACTTCAAGTCGACCCTCATAGAGTGGTCGCAGAAGCAGCACATCGACTACGAATTCTCGGTTGTCGACACCCGTGTTGATGCCGACGGAAGTCCGGTGTTTGTGGCATCGGTGGCCATATCGGGCATTCAGATAGCCACCGGCAAAGGCTACACCAAGAAAGAGGCGCACCAGAATGCCGCCAAGGAGGCCATGTGCATCATAAAGCGCGACCGCAAGATGCGAGCCATGATTCTCGATGCCGCCCGAGCCGATTCAGCCAGCAAGGAGAATGCCAATGAGCAGATGCCAGCGGAAAAGCCAGCTAAAACGCAGCCGACAGCCAAGAAGCAGCCCAAAGAGACCAAGAAGCCAGATAAGCCGGAGGCGCAGGAGCCGACAGCCGAGGCAGATGCCGAGTCGGTAGCCGAACAACCCAAAGCCAAGCGTCGTCGCAAACGCAAGCCCAAGGCGCAGATAGCCGATGCTGCTGTAGCGGCAGCCGAGGTGGAGGAGGCAGTGTCACAGATAGCCGAAGCCGAAGGCGCTGAACCTGTGCCGGCAGAAACGACAGAAGCAGAAATGCCAACCGCGGCAACGTATGTAGAGGCTGCAGAGCCAACATCTGAAGCAGCCGAAGCCGTGGCCGAGGTGGTTGAAGCAGCCGAGGTGCAGACCGACGGCGAAGAACCGGTTGCCGGGGCCCAGGAAGAAGAGCCGGCAGCCAAGCCGAAGCGTCGTGGCCGTCCACGCCGCCGCAAACCCAAGGCAGAATCAACCGCTGAAATGACTGAGAGCCAGCCTGAACTGCGCATCGAGGCGCCCACCGGCGAAATCACCGACTATCTGCCCGCAGAGCATGCATAGGCCTCGCATAGGCGGTATCGCATAGACTCATAGCCTCAGTGCCAAAAAATTGCGATTATTGCTTTGTTTCTACAACTATTCGTGCTATATTTGCATTGTCCCAATTATTGCTTGATTTATGTCAGACACCAAATTACGAATCGACATACTCACTGTGATGCCCGAAATCCTTGAGTCACCATTGGGGTATTCGATAGTAAAACGAGCCCAGGACAAAGGTCTGGCAGAAATTGTGGTACATAATCTGCACGACTATTCGCTGCGCCCCCATCGCAAGACCGATGATTACCCCTTTGGAGGCGAAGCAGGGATGGTGATGCAGATAGAGCCGGTTGACCGCGCCATTGAGGCGCTGAAGTCCCAGCGCCAGTATGATGAGGTGATATTCATGACCCCCGACGGCGAGCAGTTCACACAGGCCACCGCAAACGCTTTGTCGCTTTGCCATAACCTGATAATACTTTGCGGCCACTACAAAGGGATCGACTATCGCATCCGCGAGCACCTTGTGACGCGCGAAATCACCATCGGCGACTATGTGCTCACCGGTGGCGAGCTGCCGGCCGCCATTGTGGCCGATGCCATAGTGCGACTGTTGCCCGGAGCCATCGGCGATGAACAGTCGGCATTGTCCGACTCGTTTCAGGACAACCTGCTGGCACCACCGGTATACACCCGTCCGGCCGACTACAAGGGTTGGCGCGTGCCCGACATACTTCTGTCGGGGCATCAGGCCAAAATCGACGAATGGCGCTACGACATGGCCGTTGAACGCACCCGTCGCCTCAGGCCCGACCTGCTGAAATAGCGTGTGCAATGAATTGAAATATAGAACGTTGGAAATATGAGTGAAGAAATTGACAAACCATCGCTGAAGAGCCGCTTGCACATTCCTGCATGGCTCAACATCCCCTTCATTATAATCATTGCGGGGGCAGTGATGATTTTGTTTGTTCAGCAAAACAATATCTTCACCATTTACGAAAACAAGAGAATAATAGCCGAGCTGAAGGCCGAAATTCAGGCCAACCTCGACTCGGCAAACTACTTCTTGCAGAAGGCGCGCGAGCTTGATACCAACCGCGAGGAACTTGAACGAATAGCCCGCGAACAGTATGAGATGAAGCGTGCCGGTGAAGACATTTTCATAACTCCTATTCCATAAGACGTTGATAAGATGAATATTAAGAACAACCCGAAAATAATTGACTACTGCTTGAGCATATCGCTCCTGGCCATTTTGGTGGCGGCCGCACTGCCGCTGCTGATGGTGAAGTGGCCCTATACGCCCTATCTGTTTGCCGTGGGCGCTGCCGGAGCTCTCGTGGCCCGTATTTTCGAGACCTATAAAGGCGAGTCGCTCCGCATCCGACGCCTCTATCGCATGGGCAAAGTGTCGGCAATGTGCTATGTGGTAGCCGCCGGGCTGATGTTCTATCAGCCATCGGCACGCGACTGGCTGGCATTCCTCACCGTAGGCGCTGTGCTGCAGGTGTACTCCACGTTCATGATAATGCACGAAGAGAAAAAACTTGGAAAGAACGCTTCAGGCAACAATAAGGCCTGACAAACGATAAAACACTTATACAATTGAAAACAATGATTGTATAATGTGATTGGGGGAGAGATGGCTGACTCGTGAGAGCCGGCCATCTTAATTTTTTGTGCGGGCTGTACTATTCGTGGATGCAATCCGCGGCTGTGAGGTTTCGCTCCTTTGGAGCGATGCCGACTTGCGCGGCACCGCCACATTCGTGGCGTGGAGCCCCCTTCGGGGAGAGCGGAAGGGCCTTTCGGCCCGATGAGTTTACCGGGGGTAAGATGGCTTTAAGACCATCTTACCCCCGGATATCTACAGCCCGCCAGCGGGCTGTTTCGCATCCTTCAGATGCCATTGCCTCAGCGCCCCGAAGATTTCTCTACCGATGATGCCATTGCCACGGGCTTTGCCCGATGGCAATATTGCCTCTTCGAGGCAAAGAGCCCATTCGGGCTGGCTTCGCCCTGCGCGGGCGGCTTCGCATGGTAGTATCGGCGAATGGCGGTGCCCATCGAGGTTACCGCCATTCGTTGGAGAGAGAGGGGAGGCTGTTGGCTGATACCTGGGGCGTTGCCCCAGGCTAAGTGGCCCTTGCCCTTTCAGGGCGCTGCGGATGGCAACACACCGTGTGGTGTGGGGATTCAAGGCGCTGCGGATGGCACCGTGTGGTGTGGGGATTCAGGGCGCTGCTGATGGCACCGTGTGGTGTGGGGATTCAGGGCGCTGCGGATGGCAACACGCGGTGTGGTGTGGGGATTCAGGGCGCAGCTGATGGCAACACGCGCCGTGGTGTGGCGGTTTTCGCCATTGGACGGGTGGGGTTGGTTATAATTTTGTGGGCAGCTTATTATGTGTTGTGTTGTAAAATTTTTGGGGTGGCGAATGGTGAAAATCGGTGGAATTTGCTTTCTTTGCATTATTGCTGCATATTGGGCGGAATCGCTGCTTTGATTTTTACAAACTATTAACAGACAACTAATTAACCATAATACAATATAAATATGAAATCATTGAAAACTATGGCTATTGTGGCACTCATGGCGTGCTCATGTGCCTTTGTCAATGCGCAACAGGCGCTGTTCGGCAACTCCAAGGTGGTGTCGCCGCAAATCAATGCCGATAATACCGTTACTTTCCGCCTGTCGGCACCCAAGGCAGTGCGTGTGCAGGTGGTGGGCGATTTTCTTGCTCCTCAGAAACTTCACACCGAGTTTGGCGAGGTTGAGGTGCCGGCCACTGCTGAGATGACCGAAAAGGATGGCGTGTGGGAATACACTACGCCCGAGCCCCTCGAGTCGGAACTTTACTACTATAATTTTGTGGTAGACGGCTTGAAGATTAACGACCCTTCGAATGTGTTTCTGCTTCGCGATGTGCAGAGCGTGATGAACATTTTCATCATCCCCGGCGAGCGCGGCAACATCTACAGCGTGAACGATGTGGCTCACGGCACAGTAGAGAAGGTGTGGTACGAATCGCCGTCGCTGGGGCTCAAACGCCGCATGACGGTGTACACGCCGGCAGGCTACGCCACCGGCAAGCAGCGCTATCCGGTGTTCTATCTGCTGCATGGCATGGGTGGCGACGAGAATGCCTGGCCTGAGCTGGGCCGCGCCACACAGATACTTGACAATCTGATTGCCAGCGGCAAGGCCAAGCCGATGATAGTGGTGATGACCAATGGCAATGCAGCTCTTGAGGCCGCACCTGGCGAGACATCGAAGGGCTTAGTTCAGCCCACCACTCGTCTGGACAAAACCATGGACGGTGCATTCGAGGCAGCCTTCCCCGAGGTGATGAAGTTTGTCGAGACGCACTATCGCACCATCAACAGCAAGCACAGTCGCGCCATTGCCGGTCTGTCGATGGGTGGATTCCATTCGCTGCACATCTCGAAGCAGTATCCCGACAAATTTGACTATGTTGGGCTGTTCTCGGCCGCCATACTGCCTCGCGAGGGTTCGCAGTCGGAGATTTACGCCGACCTCGACGCCAAGCTGCAGCGTCAGTTTGCCAAAGCTCCGGCGCTGTATTGGATTGGTATCGGCAACAAGGATTTCCTCTATAAGGCGAATGTCGATTATCGGAAGATGCTCGACGAGAAGGGGTATAAATACGAATATTTCGAGAATGGCGATGGCCATATATGGCGCAATTGGCGCATTTACCTAACTATTTTTGCTCAGCGCCTCTTCAAGTGAGCGCAGCAAGGCGATGTGGCTGATACCTATGGCGTTGCCCCAGGCTAAGTGGCCCTTGCCCTTTCAGGACGCTGCGGGTGGTATCAAGTGGTGTGTGGCATTAGATGCCATTCGGGCTGGCGTTTTTCGCTTGTCATTGCGCTCACCTTGCACTATCTTTTGATAAGATAGGCTGCATCTCGGCAAAACAATTCAAGTAAACTTGATTGTTTTGCGCTCGATTTGCACTATCTTTAGATAATATAGGCTGCATCTCGGCAAAACAATTCAAGTAAACTTGATTGTTTTGCGCTCGAT
>JBJEKE010000255.1:7043-10404 GCA_051878475.1 Muribaculaceae bacterium
TTGCACTATCTTTGCAGTGGAAAAGCAAAAGGTGCTGTTATGCAGTGCTATACTGCAATGTGTTTTGATACAATAACAGATTTTTATATATGGGAATTCTCGATTTAAGTGAACAGGAGATAGTACGCAGAAACAATCTCGAAGAGATGCGCAAGATGGGTATCGACCCGTATCCTGCAGCAGAGTATAAGGTGACCGGTATGTCCGACGAAATCAAGGCAACGTTTGCCGATGATGCGCCACGCCGCGAGGTGTCGATAGCCGGTCGTATAATGAGCCGCCGAATCATGGGTAAGGCTTCGTTCGTTGAAATCCAGGACTCGAAGGGGCGTATACAGGTGTATATCAGTCGTGATGACCTTTGTCCCGAAGAAAATAAGGACCTCTACAATATCGTGTTCAAGAAACTGCTCGACATAGGCGACTTTGTGGGCATTGAGGGCTATGTGTTCCGTACCCAGATGGGCGAGATTTCGGTGCATGCCGCCAAGTTGACGGTGCTGAGCAAGTCGCTGCGTCTGCTTCCGATAGTTAAGATGAAGGATGGCGTGGTGTACGACGCATTCAGCGACCCTGAGCTTCGGTTCCGCCAGCGCTATGTCGACCTCATTGTTAACGATGGTGTAAAGGAGATATTCCTCAAGCGTAGCCTGATAGTGAAGACCATGCGCCAATATTTCGACGAGGCCGGCTACACCGAGGTTGAGACACCGATTCTGCAGGCCATTCCCGGCGGTGCCAGTGCACGCCCGTTTATCACTCACCACAATTCGCTCGATATCGACCTTTATCTGCGCATTGCAACCGAGCTTTATCTCAAGCGCCTCATCGTGGGCGGTTTCGAGGGTGTGTACGAAATCGGCAAGAACTTCCGCAACGAAGGCATGGACCGCACCCACAACCCCGAATTCACCTGCATGGAGCTCTATGTGCAGTATAAGGACTATAACTGGATGATGAGCTTCACCGAGAAACTGCTCGAGCGCATCTGCATTGCCGTAAACGGCAAGCCGGAGAGCGAAATCGACGGTCACGTTATCAGTTTCCGCGCTCCGTTCCGCCGTCTGCCTATTCTCGAAGCCATCAAGGAAAAGACCGGCTACGACCTCAACGACAAGAGCGAGGACGAAATACGTGCCATCTGCAAGGAGTTGAAGATGGAAATCGACGACACCATGGGCAAGGGCAAGCTTATCGACGAGATTTTCGGTGAATTCTGCGAAGGCTCGTTCATTCAGCCTACATTCATCACCGATTATCCCATCGAGATGTCGCCGCTCACCAAGCGTCACCGCAACAATCCTAACCTCACCGAGCGCTTTGAGCTGATGGTCAACGGCAAGGAGCTTGCCAATGCCTATTCAGAGCTCAACGACCCTCTCGACCAGGAAGAACGCTTCCAGGAGCAGCTCCGTCTGTCGGAAAAAGGCGACGACGAAGCCATGTTCATCGACCAGGACTTCCTGCGCGCGCTGCAGTATGGCATGCCACCCACATCGGGCATTGGTATCGGCATCGACCGTCTGGTGATGCTCATGACCGGCAACAACACCATCCAGGAGGTGCTACTGTTCCCGCAGATGCGTCCCGAGAAGGTGCAGAAGCGCGACGCTGCGCATGCCTACACAGCCATCGGAGTGGCTGCCGAATGGGTTGAAGTAATCCAGAAGGCCGGTTACCTAACAGTCGAGTCCCTTGGTGCAGCATCTACCGGCAAGCTTCATCAGGAAATCTGTGGATTGAACAAGAAACATAAACTCGGCCTTAAGAACCCATCGCAGGATGAGGTGGCCGAATGGATTGCTAACGCCGCAAACAAATAGTAATGAGCAACATATTCCCCGGCAAGATTGCCGTGATGGGAGGAGGCAGCTGGGCCACTGCGCTGGCCAAGCTGCTTCTTGCCAATGGTGGCAGCATATTGTGGTATATGCGTCGCCAGGACCGCATCGACGACTTCCTGCAGACGGGGCACAACCCCGTGTATCTGTCGGATGTGGTGTTCGATACCAGCCGCATTGAGTTCACGGCCGACATAAACTATGCGTGTATGCTGGCCGACACACTGGTGGTGGCCACCCCGTCGCCATACATCAAGGAGCATCTGAAAAAGATTACCGTCGACCTCAGTAACCATTATCTGGTGAGTGCCGTAAAGGGTATTGTGCCCGACGAGAACCTGCTGGTGAGCGAATATATGCAGCGCCAATTTGGCATAAAGACTGAGCGCACGCTGGTTGTAGGCGGTCCGTGCCATGCCGAAGAGGTGGCACTGGAGCGTCTGTCGTATCTCACCATCGGCTGCACCCATATGCCCACAGCGCAGGCATTTGCCGAGCGGCTGAAGAGCCGCCGGATGCGCACCATAGCCAGCGCCGACGTTGATGGCATTGAATATGCCGCCGTGCTGAAAAACGTGTATGCCATAGCAGCCGGCATGATTCACGGGCTTAAGAGCGGCGACAACTTTCTGGCGATGATGGTGAGCAACGCCGTGAAGGAAACCGAGCGGTTTGTCGATATAGTGGCGCCGCATCAGGGCCGTAACATAGCCGATTCGGTGTATCTGGGCGACATTCTCGTAACCTGCTACTCCCGCTTCAGCCGCAACCACAACTTTGGCTCGATGATTGGCAAAGGCTACTCGGTGAAAGCTGCAAAAATGGAGATGGAGATGGTGGCCGAAGGATACTACGGCACCAAGTGCATCTACGAAATCAACCGCCGGTATGGTGTGGACATGCCTATTCTCAACGAAATGTATGCTGCACTTTACGAAGGGAAGCCCGCGGCAAAGGCCATTGCTGCCATTGCCGAAAAACTTTCGTAACATTTGGCATTTCTTGCAATGTAATTTGCTGAGAAATCAGTAATTTTGCACCGTAGTTTTTAAGACAAATGATTATCAACACAATATTTTGACGATGAAAAGTATTCAAGTAGAAGTTAAGAATGTTCTTGCCACTGTGTCGGAAGCTGAAATCAAGGCCCTCGATGCTGAAGTAGCAGCTGCAACCAGCAAGCTCTACGATGGCAATGGCGAAGGTAACGACTTTTTAGGATGGCTGCGTCTGCCATCGGAAACCAACGACTCGCTTATCGAGGAAATCAGCGAGACAGCCGCGCAGATGCGCAGCCTCTGCGACTATGTGGTGTGTATAGGTATCGGCGGCAGCTACCTCGGCGCAAAAGCCGTTATCGAAGCGCTCAGCGACAGTTTTGCTACTCTGAAACAACATAATGGCCCTCAGGTGCTTTTTGCCGGACAGAACATCGGCGAGGACTACCTCTACGAGTTGCAGTCGCTCCTGAGCGACAAGAAGTTCGGTATCATTGTGATATCGAAATCAGGAACCACTAC
>JBJEKE010000256.1:0-2515 GCA_051878475.1 Muribaculaceae bacterium
AGCCTCGGCAGGCTGAGCGGCTTTAGCCTTGCGGCCAACGCGAGTGCGCTCTTTCTTCACGGGAGCAGCCTCTTCGCCTTCGGCAGCGGCTACGTCAACCTTTTCAACCTTGCGTTCTTCGAGACCTTCGGTCATAGCAGCGCACACGGTGTCGAGGATGAGTTCAACCGACTTAGAAGCGTCGTCGTTAGCAGGGATAACGAAATCCACGTTGCTTGGATCAGAGTTAGTGTCGACAATAGCGAACACGGGGATACCGAGGCGGTTAGCTTCGGCAACGGCGATGTGCTCTTTCATTACATCGACAACGAACAGAGCAGAAGGGAGACGGCTGAGGTCGGCAATAGAGCCGAGAGTCTTCTCGAGCTTAGCACGCTGACGCGAAATCTGGAGTTTCTCGCGCTTAGAGAGGTTATCGAAAGTGCCGTCCTTCGACATTTTGTCGATTTGGCCCATCTTCTTCACAGCCTTGCGGATAGTTGGGAAGTTGGTGAGCATACCGCCCGGCCAGCGTTCGATAACGTAAGGCATACCAACAGACTGAGCCTTGTCGGCAACAACCTGCTTGGCTTGCTTTTTAGTGGCAACGAAGAGCACCTTCTTGCCCGATTTGGCGATGCTCTTCAGAGCAGCAGCAGCTTCGTCGAGCTTAGCAGCTGTCTTATAGAGGTCGATAATGTGGATACCATTGCGCTCCATGAAGATGTATGGAGCCATAGCAGGATTCCATTTACGTTTGAGGTGGCCAAAGTGGCATCCTGCTTCTAATAACTGTTCAAAATTTGGAGTAGCCATTATAAAATTGTTTTTGTTTACTTTCAACTAAATCAACTGCGGGGTAGCCTAAGCGCAAAGTCGCGGAATAAGAGTCGGCGCAGTTTGGATACTAAACACTGAAAGGATACGTAGAGATTAACGTTTGCTGAACTGGAATCTCTTACGAGCCTTAGGACGACCTGGTTTCTTACGCTCAACGGCACGTGGGTCGCGAGTCATGAAGCCTTCGGCGCGCAGAGCAGCCTTGTCTTCAGGATTGATCTTCACGAGGGCACGGGCAATGGCGAGGCGAAGTGCTTCGGCCTGACCTTTGTAGCCGCCACCGGTGAGGTTAACCAAGATGTCGTATTTTTCAACTACATCGAGCTTAGCGAGTGGTTGCTTAACAACAAACTGGAGGATAGAAGAAGGGAAGTACACATCGAGAGTGCGCTTGTTGATAGTGATTACGCCAGTACCTTCAGTAACATAGACGCGAGCAATTGCGGCTTTACGGCGACCTACTGCATTAACTTTTTCCATACTTCTCTAATTATTTAAGTTTGTTGATATCGATTACTGTAGGGTTCTGAGCAGCGTGTGGGTGCTCCGGACCGTTGTAAACATACAAGTTGTTGATAAGCTGACGACCGAGACGGTTCTTAGGGAGCATGCCCTTAACCACCTTGATGAACAATGGGTGCTTACCAGCCTTGATGTGCTTGTTTTCCGACTTGAGCATGAGGATGCGAGGAGTGGCTACGCGCTGACCACCGGGATAACCGGTATAAGAGAGGTATTCGCGGCCGTCCCATTTGTCGCCTGTGAGGACAACTTTGTCGGCATTGATGATGATTACGTTATCGCCACAATCAACGTGTGGAGTATAACATGGTTTGTACTTTCCGCGGAGGATTTTAGCAACTTTCGCAGAAAGACGACCAAGAACCTGGTCGGTAGCGTCAACTACAACCCACTTCTTGTCGGCTGTTGCAGCTGTTGCAGAAATTGTTTTGTAACTTAAAGTATCCACTTTTAAATTTCAATTAAATGTTAATTAAATCCCTCACGACCACACAATTAACCCGGCCAAAGGTTTGAATTAGCCGTGAATAAATAGTTTTTTGGACATAATCGGACTGCAAAGGTAAGAGTTTATTGGCTAAAAGTCAATAGTTTCGCCAATATTTTTCTCACTTTTTTGTCAGGATTGCTGCAACAGGGCTTCAACGACGCTCTGCGCCTGCTCTCGCGATGAGAAGCTGAGCGGGCTGAATCGGTCGTCCTCCATGCAGATAACCATGTCGCCATAAAGGTCGGCACAGCCATCATACCACTGCGATGCACGCCAATTGGGCTCGAGGTCGGGTTTACGGAACGCGTCGCGATCGAGACATCCGAGGAGCGTGCCAGGCAGCTGCAACTGCGCAGCCACAGCACGGAACTTTTGGCAACGCATGGTATCGCAACGGTCGGCATCAATGAGTTCGGGAAGGGTTTCCCAATTGGAAGCGTCAGCACTCACAATTCGCATACGGTTGTCGACGTCGGCAATAATCACAAATTTCTCGCTACACATATATACATTGTTTAATGACGAAAATCGGCAGGGAACGGCACAAGGACGTTGGTATGCAACGACCACTGGTTCCACTTGTCGACGAGGCGACGCAGCACCTTGGGTTGGCGCTCGGCCATGTCGTTACGTTCAACGCGGTCGGTGGCAATGTCGTACAGTTCCCATTTGCGGGCATCCTGG
>JBJEKE010000257.1:0-2507 GCA_051878475.1 Muribaculaceae bacterium
ACACATCATAGAGCGCGGCCTGCTTCCGGAGAACGCCAAGTGCCTGCACATCGGTATGGCATCGCACAACCTCTACACCATAGCCTACGCATATCTGTTGACACAGAAATACGGCACCCCGAAGGAGCACTTCTGCTTCGAGATGCTCGAGGGAATGGCCGACCACGTATGGCGCGCCCAGTCGAAGCTTGGCAACCACGTGATTCTTTACACTCCGGTGGTGAAGGACGAGCACTTCCTGAACGCCGTATCGTATCTGGTACGCCGAATGGACGAAAACACCGCTCCCGACAACTTCCTGACCCACTCGTTCAACCTGCAGCCCGGCACTGAGACATGGGACTTCCTGAAGAAGCAGTTTGAGGATGCCTACGCATTGAAGGACAAGATAAGCCACATACCCACCCGCACACAGGACCGCAACAAGCCGTACGAACCGGTGGCACCAGCCGACGAGATGAAGAACGAGCCCGACACCGACTTCGACCGCGAATGCAACCAGGCATGGGTGCGCGACATCATGGCCAAGTGGAAAAAGAAAGCCGACGACGAGCCATACATCATCCCGTTGCAGATAGGCGACACCACAGTGGTGAAGGAATCGCGCCACAAATACTACGACCGTTGCCAGAACGACGATGTTGAAGTGTGCGAGATGTCGAAGGCCAGTGTAGAAGATGTAGAGAAGATAGTAAAGATAGCAGCCGACGACCCGGCAGGCTGGCGCAAGACCACGATAGAAGAGCGTCATAGAATAATGTACGACGCAGCCAACCGTCTGGGCGATATGCGCGGCGACCTTATAGGGTGCATGTGTGCCATCACCGGCAAGACCGTAACCGAAGGCGACGTTGAAGTGTCGGAAGGTATCGACTATGCCCGCTTCTACACCACGACAATGAAGAAATTCTATGCCCAGAAGGATGTGGACATCAAGGCCAAAGGCACCATACTGGTGATATCGCCATGGAACTTCCCATGCGCCATTCCTGTAGGCGGCATCGTGGCAGCATTGGCATCGGGCAACACCGCCATCCTCAAGCCCGCCACAGTGGCAGCACCGGTGGCATGGCTGTTTGCCAAGGCATTCTGGGATGCAGGCGTACCGAAAGAGGCACTGCAAGTGCTCATCACCGAGCGCGATGCCCTGTCGGCACTCACCACTGCCCCGGCCATCAAGCACGTGATACTCACCGGCGGCACCGAGACAGCACAGGCCATCACCCGTTCGAACCCCACCACACCGCTATCGGCCGAAACCGGCGGCAAAAACGTGATAATCCTCACCGCCTCGGGCGACCGCGACCACGCCATCATGAACATCTGTGCCTCGGCATTCGGCAATGCCGGCCAGAAGTGCTCGGCATGCTCGCTGCTGCTTGTAGAACGTTCGGTGTACAACGACCCCGAATTCCGTCATAAACTCATCGATTGCGCCACCAGCATGAAGGTGGGCAGTGTATGGAATGCCGGCAACATAGTGGGCCCGATGATAACCAACAAGAACGAGAAGCTTCTGAAAGCCCTCGAGACCCTTGAAGAAGGCGAAGAATGGCTCGTTGCACCGAAATTCATCGACGAGAAGAAGTATATACTGGCACCGACCATCAAGATAGGCGTTAAACCAAGCAATTACTCGTTCCGCACCGAATTGTTCGGTCCAATGCTGAGTGTATGCCCATTCGACAACCTGAAGGAAGCGATCGACCTGGTAAACGGCCTCGACTACGGCTTGACCTCAGGCATCCAGAGCCTCGACGAGAGCGAACAGCGGTTGTGGCGCGACACCATCATGGCCGGTAACCTCTACATCAACCGCGGAATCACCGGAGCAATCGTCAACCGCCAGCCATTCGGCGGCATGAAGCTGTCGGCATTCGGTGGCGGCATCAAGGCCGGAGGCCCGAACTATTGCTCACTGTTCACTGTAATCACCGACAAGGCCGGCAGCAAGACCGACTACCGCAAGAGCTATGCCGAGGCCTACGAAGCCGAATTCCGTCATCCACGCGACTGGAACAAGTGCTTCGGCGAACAGAACATGTTCCGTTATCTGCCGCTGAAGGGAGGCATGGTGCTCCGACTTATGCCGGAAGACAGTGTAGAGCAAGCCAAGATGGTGGCATTGGCAGCATCGACATGCGGCACACCGCTGACAATAAGCATCGACATCGACGACAAGCGCGGCAGCGAGCTGTCGGCACTGGGATGCCCGGTATGCAAACAGGGCCTGCCAGAATTTCTGAAATCGATGCTCAACTTTGAGCGTGTGCGTACCTGCTCGCCTAACATACCGCGCGAGATGTATGAATTTGCCGCACAGCACGACAAGTTCATCTGCACCGACGTGCCGGTAAAGAACGGCCGCATAGAGTTGATCCACTATATCAAGGAACAGAGCGTAAGCTTCGAGTATCACCGCTACGGAAGCTTCTCGGAAGTTCCACCGGTAGAGTAGGCAACGCTCTATTGAATGCACCTGCCCCAAGGCATCTGAGTTAGATTCC
>JBJEKE010000258.1:0-10307 GCA_051878475.1 Muribaculaceae bacterium
GGTTGATGCCTCTGCAAGTTATGCCGTGTTCAATAATTATTTAGGACAATATTGGGTAAATTCGGATTCTCCCATACCAACTGATTGCTATTATAAAGAACAATCATAAAAATTTCCAAAAATTGAAGCAATATTTGGAAAATAGAATTAATGATTATATATTTGTAATGAATTCAAATTTATAATTGATACAAATTGATTGAAATTGCCCGACATCTGAGCGAACACAGAATAAGGCCATCGACGCAAAGGATAGCCATATATAACTATTTGATGGAGAATCACAACCACCCATCAGCTGAGCAAATATATTGCGATCTGGCAAAACTAATGCCGACCCTTTCGAAGACAACGATTTATAATACAATTAAACTTTTTGAGAACAACGGTGTTATAGTATCATTGGGAATCGACAACAAGACTGTTCGCTACGATGCAAACTGCGAGCCGCATGCACATTTCCGATGCAAGCAATGTGGTGCCATCCACGACATTCCTTTGCTGCTCGATATGGCAAAAACGAAACTAATGAACAAGAACTTACAAATCGACGATATGATGGTTTACTTTACCGGATTATGCGATAAATGTAGATATCAACTAACTAAATAATTTAAAAACTAAAAAATTACGATTATGGCAAAAAAATGGATTTGCACAGTATGCGGTTATGTACACGAAGGTGAAACAGCTCCCGAAAAGTGCCCTCAATGCGGTGTTCCAGCAAGCAAGTTTAAAGAACTCGACGAATCAGCAGGTCTTGCATTCGTAACAGAGCACGAACTTGGTGTAGCAAAGGGTTGCGACGAAGAAATGATTAAGGACCTTAATGCTCACTTTATGGGCGAATGCACCGAAGTAGGCATGTATCTGGCTATGTCGCGCCAAGCCGACCGTGAAGGCTATCCGGAAGTAGCTGAAGCTTTCAAGCGCTATGCTTGGGAAGAAGCTGAACACGCTGCAAAGTTTGCAGAACTTCTCGGCGATGTTGTTTGGGACACCAAGACTAACCTCGAAAAGAGAATGAACGCAGAAGCAGGGGCTAACGAAGACAAGATGAGAATTGCCAAGCGTGCAAAACAGCTCAATCTCGATGCCATCCACGACACGGTTCACGAAATGGCCAAGGATGAAGCTCGTCACGGCAAAGGCTTCGAGGGTCTGTTCAACCGTTACTTCAAGAAATAATTAACTTTACAAATAAATTTAAAGGCTGCGCCAACCAAATGGTGCAGCCTTTATTTATTCATAACATCAACAGAATTATTCAAGGGTTTTTGTATCGGCATCTATCACTTTATTGTTCTCGTCTTCTACCACGTTGCTCACAATCTTTACCTTAACTTCATCGAAACCATTTCCATAAACGCCATTTACGCGGCCTTGAGTAATGAAAGCTTCTTTATCAATTGACTTGACAATTCTGAATATAGTAACACTTTCAATCTTTCGGCACATCACCAGAAGCACTTTAACCTCTTTCTTGGTATACCAACCTATACCATCAAGCACTGTACAACCACGGTTTGCCTTATTATTGATAGCATCGGCAATTTGCGCCCACTTCGACGAAAGTATAAGGAACTGGACAGCCTGACGGTTTGTATTGATAATCTGGTCGCACACATACGACATTATAAACAACACCACAAAACCATACACAATATAGTCAAGCTTATGAAACAGCAAGTATGATGAAGAGATAATAACCATATCGAAATACATCAGTGTTCTACCTATGGTAACATTACTCCGTTTGTTGACCATTGCCGCTATAATATCAGAACCACCACTACTACCATTATGCACAAACACCAATCCGATTCCGGTACCGCACATTATAGCACCGATGATTATATTCATGAACGACTCTTGCTGAACTATAGGCTCGGTAAACAGAGGTTGCATCAAACCGATCAAGAAACTAAGCACAAAAGAACCGAAGACCGTGCGGATGACAAATGTGCGACCAACAATGCGGAATGCGAAGCACAGAAGCATTATGTTCAGGCCAAAGTTTGATACAGCAACAGGAATGCCATAGCCGAAATAAGTGTCGGTGAAGAAATAAATCAAAGTAGCCAAACCAGTTAATCCACCTATCACAATCTTCTCAGGCAATATAAATGCAGTAAAACCAAGTGCATAAATTGCAAGGCCTAAAATTATTATAAAATAGTCCTTGGCCGATGTCATTAAATGTCGATTAAGAGTATGAAACATTTCAGTATATTCGATATTCGGTTTATTCAATGCAAAATTAAATAATTTACAAATCAATTAGCCATGAAATGCGAATTATTTATTCGGATTGTAATAAATACTACCCAATAGGGAATATTCCGCACTCACTTTGCCGAATAAATACAAATTGTTTGTAAATTTACATCGTTAATACAACAACAAAGCAATAATGGGAAATATTAAATTGATAACAGCATTTGTTATCAGCATCATCTTAGGCAAATCAACATTGTATTCGGCAGATTTCATCGACAGCTCGGCACCATCACAGTTAGTGGGCATTGGTTTGAGACTTGGTATAAACAAATCGTCGACCGGCATTAATTATAACAACATTTTCTCCGACCTTGAAAAAGGAACCAATTCGTGGGGAACAGGTTTTGACGCCGGCGCAGTAGTTAATCTTAATCTGCGTGAGTTTTTTACAATCCAACCAGGATTCTTTTTTCAAAACAAAAGCTTCGACTCGATGCTCGTAATGTCGGTTCCGAGTTCAACAAGTTTTGCTTGTCGTATGACCCATTCGCGATACTATTACTTCAGCATCCCGGTAATGATGTCGTTCCGATTCAATCTGAGCAACAATCTTAAGTTGCTTACCGAAGTCGGCCCCTACTTCTCATTTGGGCTGGGCGGTGACACTGATTTCAAGGAATATGCAAGTATCGACCAAACCGGCAACATATCGCAGCAGTTCACCGTTGATTATTTTGGTGACAGCAACATGAAGTATGTGCAAATGAAAAAATACGACTGGGGATTCAAGATGGGCGTCGGGCTCATGCTCTGGAACCGATATAGTTTCGGTATTTATTACAATGCAGGATGCCGAAACATTGCAAACAACAATGATGCCTACATGCACCATGCATCGGCCAAAAACAAACAGTGGACATTCACACTTGGCTATGATTTCTGACCTCGGCAATTAGCATCGTAACAACTATTACGGGCGAAACGTATGGTATATTTATTACGTTTCGCCCGATTTTTATTGCATGCTACCACTTTATTCCTGTTTTAACCTTGATAATAGCACGTTATTTGCTAAATTTGCAAAACTTAATTTCAAAACAAATAAACAACAACATAATTCAATATGGGAAATATCATTCTTACAGGCGACCGTCCTACTGGGAAACTGCATCTTGGCCACTATATTGGCTCATTGCAGCGTAGAGTACAGCTCCAGAACGAAGGCAACTACGACAAGATGTTCGTTTTCATGGCCGATGTACAAGCTCTTACCGACAACGCCGATAATCCTGAGAAAATTCGACAGAACATTATCGAAGTGGCACTTGACTATCTGGCAGCCGGTCTTGACCCTGAAAAATGTACAATATTCATCCAAAGCCAGATACCTGAGCTTTCCGAACTCACTACATACTTGATGAATCTTGTAACAGTATCACGCATTCAGCGCAACCCTACAGTGAAAACCGAAATAAAGATGCGCAACTTCGAGGCTAACATCCCGCTCGGCTTCTTCTGCTACCCTATCAGCCAGGCTGCCGACATTGCTCTTTTCAAATCAACAACTGTTCCAGTTGGAGAAGACCAGGAACCAATGATTGAAGTTACACGTGAAGTGGTCCGCCGTTTCAACCAAACATATGGAGAGGTTCTCGTTGAACCTCAGATTCTTCTCCCCGAAAACACCGTTTGTCGCCGTCTGCCAGGTACCGACGGTAAGGAGAAGATGAGCAAGAGCCTTGGCAACTGCATCTACCTGAGCGATTCGGCCGATGAAGTATGGCAGAAAGTCCGCTCAATGTTTACCGACCCCGACCATCTTCGTGTCGATGACCCGGGGAAAGTTGAGGGCAATGCAGTGTTTACATATCTCGACGCATTCTCTACCGACACCGATTTTGCAAACTATTGGCCCGACTACAAAAATCTCGACGAACTGAAGGATCACTACCGCCGCGGTGGACTTGGCGACATGAAGTGCAAGAAGTTCCTCAACACTATTATCAACAATATGCTTGAGCCAATGCGCCAGCGTCGCAAAGAATTCGAACAGGACATTCCGGAAATCTACAATATCCTGAAGAAAGGCACAGATAAAGCTCGCGAAACTGCTGCTCAAACAATGGACGAAGTTCGCAAAGCAATGCGAATCGATTACTTTAACGATACCGAACTGATAAAGCAGCAATCGGAGCGTTTCAAAAACCAGAAATAACAGTTTCTGTAATATACAATAATAAGGGTGAACCATTTGAATCGGCTCACCCTTTATTTTATAAAATACAAAATAAGTACTTATCCCGGATTGGTAGACAGCAAAGGCAAAATCTTCGCTCCAATATTCGGCGATGCCACAAGAACCGACACATTACGGTCGTTACGAAAATGATGCACCATAGCTCCGGCTTCCTGAGCTATAAGAATTCCGGCACACACATCCCACTCATGCAGATTCAGTTCCCAATAGGCATCGAGCACACCGGAAGCTACATATGAAATATCTACTGCAGCAGACCCTAAACGCCGGAAGCCACGTACCAAAGGTAACACTCGAGTTGCATTGTCAAGGTTATTGTCGGAGGTTGCAGCCTTGTCGACCGGGAATCCGGTAGAAATAACGGCCTGCGACAAATCGTCAAGCTCACGGACCTTTATAGCCTTGCCATTCAGGAACGCGCCGTTACCTTTTACAGCTGTGAATAATTCGTTGAGATACGGTGCATACACCACTCCGACAACTGTTTCTCCATTATGACGAATTCCAATAGAGATACTGAACAATGGCAACCCAGAACTGTAGTTAGTAGTACCATCAAGTGGGTCGATAACCCATTGCCATTCGTCACTGTTATTTTCCACACCAGATTCTTCTGACAAAATAGAGTGATTCGGATAACAGCTGTGGATATGTGATATTATCAGCCTCTCCGACTCTTTATCGGCAACTGTAACCACATCGTATTGATTAAGTTTTGCCTGAATATGCAATTCCGTTCCACGGAAATACTTTAGCTGAATTTCCCCTGCTTCGCGTGCCCATGCAACTGCATTCTGAAGCAATAAATCGAGTTCCGACATATTTGCCATTACTCCTCCCGAACAGGAATCTGACGATTAAACACCTCTTTAAAGGAAATTAAAGTCTCAGTGCGTGTTGAGCCAAGATTTTGCAACTTTGTATGGATGATATTCAACAGATGGTCGTTGTTCTTGGCATAAACCTTAATGAGAATATCGTACTTACCGGTTGTATAATGGCACTCCACTACTTCAGGAATAAGTTTAAGTCGTTCCACCAATTCACTGAACTGAGAAGGGTCACTCAAATAAAAACCGATATAGGCACAAGTGTCGTATCCGATGGCCGAAGGAGAAATAAGTGTATGGCTTCCGGAAATCACATTCATAGATGTCAGCTTCTGAATTCGCTGATGTATTGCTGCACCCGAAACTCCGCATTCACGCGCAATCTCCAGATAAGGCTTTCTGGCATTTTCTGATAATGTCTTTAAAATCTGATAATCAAGCGAGTCTAATTGCATGTTAGCCATGATTTTTCTATTGTTTTATAATTTATAATTCGTAAATTTGAAGTTTATTGAAATCAACTTTCAATTTCTAAGTAACAAAATTACGCAATTATTTATAATTTATTATGCATTTTCAAAAAATTTTGCCCGACAGCGAACAATTTATCATAATTAACAACCTTTATGAATCATCGTTCCCTATCGACGAACGTCGTGACTACGAAAATTTCATCAATATTCTAAACACAAAATCCAACATATTTTCATTGGAAGCTAGTGTTACAGAAAATGGGGAAATTATTGGATTCATATCGCATTGGGATTTCGAAGATTTCATTTATATTGAGCACTTCACAGTCGATGAGGCACTACGTGGCCACGGCTATGGCCGCGAGATAATTGAAAGTTTTATGTCGAGAACTCAGCTGCCGATTATCCTTGAGGTAGAACTTCCCGACTGCGAAATGAGCATTCGGAGAATCAAGTTTTACGAGCGTCTTGGATTCAAGTTGCACAACAATGTAAAGTATATTCAACCATCATATGGACAAGGCCGGAAGGAAATAGAGCTGAAACTCATGACATACGGCAAAATTGACATTGTGGAGAACTGTCATCAAATAGAAATGATAAAAAAAGAAGTGTACGACAAACAACAATAATAACGATATTGTTAGAATAAACGATAATTTATATTAATTTTGTAATGTGAACTACAACATAGGCATAACTGTAATAGTACTCGAATAGTGAAGATAACAAAATATAGCGTTGTGATGATAGTCGCAATTGCAGCTATCACAATACCTATTGGCTGTAACAACACGACAACCAGGAAAAGACCCGTACTTGCCGTAAGCATACAGCCACAGAAGTATATCCTTGAGAAAATTGTTGGAGAGAAATATACCGTAACATGTCTGCTGGCACAAGGCTCAAACCCTGAAAACTACGAGCCGAATGCCGCACATCTGATGAATCTTGAATCATGCCAGGCATTTTTCAGAATTGGCCACATAGGGTTTGAGCTTGCCATTAGCAACAGAATAAAAAGCAACAATCCCGACTTGAAAGTGTTTGACACTTCGGAAGGGTTAACACTTATCGAAGGGTCGCACGATTTAGGACATGTCGACAAGCATAATCACGAAATCGACCCACACGTATGGAGCTCGGTTCGCAATGTAATGCGCATATCGCAAAACATGTATAACGACATTGTGGAGTTAGACCCCAAGAATAAATTATACTACTATAATAGGTTCAACCAACTTGCCTCAGAGTTGATGAGCCTCGACTCCAAAATAGTACAAATACTTGACAGTGCCGAATGCAAATCGTTCCTCGTGTGGCACCCCTCGTTAAGCTATTTCGCCCGAGACTATGGGTTGAAACAAATAAGCCTTGAAACCGGGGGAAAAGAATCGTCGATAAAAGGGTTCAAGCAGCGCCTTGACAAAGCTGTTGCCGACTCGGTATCGGTGTTCCTGTACCAACAAGAGTTCGACAACCGGCAAGCTGAAGCCATCGGCAAAGAGTTAGGAGTGAGAATCGAGACCATTAACCCCATGAATTATGACTGGGAAAACGAAATGCTGTCAACAGCACGAGCAATCGCAGGAAAATAAGATTATTGAGCTTGCCGACGTATGCGTGGAATTCGACGGGCGTTCGGTTCTGAAAGACATAAATTTTTCCATCAATAAAAATGATTTCATTGCCATCACCGGACCAAACGGAGGTGGAAAGACAACTTTGTTGCGCATTCTGCTTAAATTGATAAAGCCTACATGCGGCACAATTACATATTTCAACAATGGTCGACAGGTTGAATGCCTCAAAGTGGGATATCTCCCACAAAAGAATCAAATCGACACCCATTTTCCTATCAGCGTGAAAGAAGTAATTGCCACTGGTCTGATGGGATTCAGAAACATGACGAAAACAGAGCAGTCAAAGTCAGTAAATCAAATGATGGAACGAATGGGGGTAACCGATGCTCAAAACGAAGCACTGTGTAATCTGTCTGGTGGACAGATGCAACGCGTGCTGCTTGGCCGAGCCTTAATTTCACAACCCGAGGTGCTGGTACTCGATGAACCGCTTTCGTATGTCGACAAGCACTTTGAACGCGAAATCTACAGCATCGTTGAAGAGGAAGCCAAATCGTCAACCATAATTTTGGTGTCGCACGAAATGACGGCAATAGCACCGATGGCAACACGACACCTAATAGTTGACCATACAGTTCACGATTGTCTTGCACATCATCATTTTATAATTTCGCAATGCGAATGAATGCAACAACAGGATTAGTTCTTGAAGGAGGAGGCATGAGAGGTATGTACACCGCCGGAGTGCTCGATGTGATGATGGAAAACCACATCGAAGTGAATCGAGTGGTTGGAGTATCGGCCGGAGCGGTGTTCGGATGCAATTACAAATCGAAACAGATAGGCCGTGTAATAAGATATAATGCAAAATATTGCAATGATAGCCGCTACATAAGCCTAAAATCGCTCATTACTACCGGAGATTTATATAATGTGAAGTTTTGCTATCACGACATACCGGAACGTCTTGACCCTTTCGACACCGAAACATACAGCAATAACTATATAGATTTCTTTGCCACATGCACCGACGTTGAGTCAGGCAAAGCTGTATATCAAAACTGCAAGACCGGCCGTGGCAACGACACTTTATGGCTTCAGGCTTCGGCATCAATGCCGTTTGTAGCACGTATTGTTGAAATTGACGGAAATAAATACCTCGATGGAGGCATTGCCGACTCAATACCGATTAAATGGATGAGAGAATGTGGCGTAAACCGAAACATAATAGTTCTCACCCAACCAAATGGCTATCGAAAAAAGAAATCTCCGATGGCTAGGCTGATGAAATTATTCTATCACAGATATCCGGATCTAATCGAAGCAATGGCCAATCGCCACGCAGTTTACAACGAAACTCTCGACTATATAAGCGAACTCGAAAAAGGCAACGACACATTAGTAATTCGGCCCAGCCGGAAAATCAATATAAGCCGAACGGAACGCAATCCAAACAAGCTGTGGGATATGTATAACCTCGGCCGTAACGATGCCACCGAACGAATAAACGGACTGATAGAATTCACAAAAAAATAGTAAAGTCACATGGAATCAATGCGACTTTACTATTTAATACACGACTAATTATCGCAACAAAACTTTACTTGCCTTATTCCCAACCTTTACAATATAGAACCCGGCGGCAGGCATATTGTATTCATTATGGCCGGGGTTGACATCAATCAGATTATATGACCCGTTTACCATTGCAATAACAGCCTTGCAACTGCAGTCACTGTCGATACATATAATATTGCCATAAGTACTGATTCGGGCACCGTCCTCTATTTTAGTTTCTATTACAGTTGCCATTTCAGCGTCGTTTGAATCAAGTTCTTGAATATCAAATGCCAACGGACGAGTAACTGTCTTGGTATAGATATTACCGAAACGGTCAGTAATTCTAAAGTCGATAGGCGTAGTTCCCGACTTGGGTTTAATCTTAAAGAAGTGCGAAGTCTTGTTTGTGGTTATGCCGGAAACATCGCTTGGATACGTCTCATGGTAAGGTACGTTGAAGGTAGCTTGATGCAATGGGTCCTCTGTATACACATGACTCATATTAACCAGTTCTCCATTTTCGTATGCCTCGATTTTCCAGCTTGGGTCGTAATTGAACACATTAACAAACAAGTTATCCGGGTCGGTGTTACCCCAATTCTTTTTCTTTGGCTTCTCTTCAAGGATTTCTTTGATAGATTGGTTAGTGTTGTAATAATCGATAAGTGCGTTACTGTCATATACACGAAACTGCGCATTACCGTTATCCTCTAGTGAGTGATATTGCCAACGAATGCTGTCGCCATCCATATAATACACCTCATAACCGCCTGGAGTACCATCAGCACAAATATGACGACCACACAGATAACCGCTCTTCCACCAAATTGCGCAAATTGCAGCTATATTATTCTCATGAATATTGGGATACTCCTCTGGGAAAGCATGATAATTGTAGTGAAGGTGACCACTCCATATGTGCACTTTCTTGTAATCCTTAACAATTTCACATAGGGCTTCAGTAGAACTATTAGCCAAAGCAGTATAGGGCGAGAAGTTAGTAGCAGTAGTAGTGTTTAGCTTGAATGCTGGAGCATGGAGCTCGAGAATTACCGGTGTATCATGGCTGACATATGAAAGGTCCTTCTTCAGCCATTCAATGACGTCGTTTATTAGGGTGCAATCATAATCACGACTGCCTACAATTCCGGTGCGATACGATTCGCCGGTGTCGGTGTTCTTGTAGAAAATATCATCAAGGACTACGTAATGAATCTTACCAATATTATACGAATAATAGTTAGGAGCTATGTATTTACGCCAATATGCAGTAGAAAGGAAATCTGTGTCTTCACTCTCAGGCGTAGCGCCGTCATTATCATGGTTACCCATCACAGCAAACAGCCTAACAGGATAATTATTGTTAGAGAAAACAGAAATAACA
>JBJEKE010000259.1:0-2495 GCA_051878475.1 Muribaculaceae bacterium
GTTCAATGGATAGAATATCGGATTCCGGTTCCGACGATTGGGGTTCGACTCCCCACAGGTGTACTGCCGATAGCGACTGATAATCCCAAGATGGAGATTGTTGGTCGCTTTCTTTTTCCTCGGACAGCTATGGCTCGAACTTCAGCGCATTCCGTTCTCTCGATTCCAGACAGCGTGCCCGCCAGCAACGGCGGCACAGAGCCACGTAACGGTCGTCGCCACCTATCTCCACCTGGTTGCCGTCGGTTACTATGTTGCCTCGACTGTCAATGCGGGCATTGATGATGGTCTTGCGTCCGCAGCTGCATGTCGACTTGATTTCGTCGATGGTGTCGGCTATCTCAAACAGCCGTTGCGAGCCTGGGAACATCTTCGACTGGAAGTCGGTTCGAAGCCCATAACACACAACGTTGCTGCCGTAGTCGTCGACTACCCGCGACAGCTGGTCAACCTGTTCCGGCGACAGAAACTGGGCCTCGTCGATGAGAATCCAGTCCTTTACCACCAGCGTCTCTTCAAACAGATGCTTTATGAATTCGTAGATGTCGGTTTCCTGTCGTATCCATTCGCATTTGCGTGATATGCCGATTCTCGACTTTATGATGTTCTCCTTTTCGCGGTCGTCGATAATTGGTTTCAGGCACAGATATTCCATGCCTCGTTCCTCAAAGTTGTAGGCTTGGGTGAGCAGCAACGCAGTCTTTGCCGAGCCCATTGTGCCGTAGCGGAAATATAGTTTGCCTCGTCGGTCCATTGTCCTTGTTCGGTATGATAGATGTTATTGGCTTGATTCTTAGCCATAAGGCTGAGTCCAAGGCTGTAATTCGGTTTGATGTTATAGTCGATTCCAAAATTACATAAAAAAGTCGAGCCATTAGCACTATCCCCCGTTTTTTTAATAGCCTTGAAATGATTGGCAACGTAGCAATGTGGCATGTTGGCGGAGTAATTTCGATAAAATGTCACATTATTTCGCTTAAAGAACTGAAAAAACGCAATTTGTATCACTCCCGAATCGGCGGAAAGTGATAATTTTACAAATTGAATTCATAATGAGAGGAAAACTGGACATGAAAATGAAAGATATAACATTGTCAAGGCTGATAGCTGTTCTGATCGGGGTGATTGCTGTGCTGTCGCTCGTTTCGTGTGAGGACGACGATCCTCCAACCTACGACCCGCAATTCGATGTCCCGACTGCCGCACAAAATGTGGTGGTGCTTAGTTACAACGAGTTTCAGCATGCAACCGATGTGGTTATTGCCAGCGATGATACCACCCGGATGGAGGTAAGTGTCGACTATCTGCTGAGTATTGATGCCGACATTTCAAAGCAAGACTATATTTGCGTGTGGCGCACAAAGGATACTGAGCCGTTTGTCAGAAAGGTGACCAGCGTGAAAAACACCGGTAAGGTGCTGGCTCTCAATACCGAGGATGCCGACATTAGTGCTGTGTTTGAGGATGCCGACGTGGAACTTCTGATGACACTCCGCGTGTTTGAGCCGAAAGTGCCCGGAGATATCTACACGCGCTATTCCGACGACAATATTATTCATCCGGCAGTGGTGATTACCCAGGACGAGCAAGGCAATGTCGCAGCATATTCTGCTGAAGACCTCATGGCCATAGATCCGCAATGGAACATCATCAGCATGGACAAAGACATGAGCGTGGACGACGCATCGAATATGCCGGTGACAGTGAAGAGCGGACGCATATCAGTTAATTCCGGACTTAGCATTGTGCTCACCATCGACAACCACAAGCTTCGCCGATATGAGTGTGTGGCCGACGGGACAATGACGATTGATGCCTTGGCAAACATTCGCGGCGAGCTGAATGCCTCTAACCAGACCAGCAAGGAGATGATATCGCAGATGCCAGTATACACCCTTGTGTATTGGGTGGGTAAGGTGCCCATTGGCGTGAGGGTGGAAACTTCGAGCGGCATGGAGATTGAATCGGAAAACACTTCGAACCTGTCGTTTGACTTGCCGATGAAGTTCGATGTCGATTTCCGCATCGGTTCGCTTTACCGCACCAACTGGTCGGCAGTCAAGGATATAGCGTCGGCAGTTGATGCCATGCCGCAGAATGTGGCATTCGGCAGCGCTATCGATGCCAGCTCTACAGTGGGCGTATATGTGGTTAACAAGGTCACCATTTATGACGATATTGTAACCTCGGTTAAATTTGGCCATTCAATATCAACCACCTGGAAATCAGACGGAACCGATGTCGAGTCAACCGGCCGATTCCGATTCGGCGGCACTGTCGACGATTCGGTGAACATTGTATGGTGGAACCTCGATTCGTGGAACTCCCAGTTTTGCATCATCGATACATATCTGTGGCGAAACATCTTTGCCAAGGCCGGCGAATAATCGGCTATAAAGCCTCCATACGAAAACCTACGAAAAACCTTCGCCGTTCAGCGTGACTTTTGGCGTTTCTTGCGCTGATATTTGAGGCTTTCTTATTAAATTTGCATT
>JBJEKE010000260.1:0-2492 GCA_051878475.1 Muribaculaceae bacterium
CATGGCTATAAAAAGAACAAAAATAACCGATGTGCTCAGCGACAGCACACTCATAGGCACAACAGTGTGTGTGAAGGGCTGGGTGCGTACACGCCGCGGCAACAAGAACGTGCAGTTTGTTGCACTAAACGACGGTAGCACAATAAAGAACCTTCAGATAGTGTTCGACCTGGGCAAATTCACCGACGAGCAGCTTAAGCCTATCACCACCGGCTCGAGCCTGTGCGTGGTGGGGCAGCTTGTTGAATCGCAGGGCAAGGGTCAGACATGCGAGGTGCAGGCCCAGGAGCTCACCATCTATGGCACTGCCGCCCCGGAGACATATCCATTGCAGAAGAAGGGACATACCCTTGAATTCCTTCGTGAGAAAGCTCATCTGCGTCCGCGCACCAACACTTTTGGCGCTGTGCTCCGCATTCGCCACACCTTGGCTTTTGCCATCCACAAATTCTTCAACGACCGCGGATTCTTCTATCTGAACACTCCGCTTATCACAGCCAGCGACTGTGAAGGCGCCGGAGCAATGTTCCAAGTGACCACTCTCGACCTCAGCAATCTGCCTCGTACCGAAGATGGCAAGATTGACTACACCCAGGACTTCTTCGGCAAGCAGACAAGCCTTACAGTGTCGGGACAGCTCGAAGGCGAGCTTGGAGCTACCGCTCTTGGTGCCATCTATACTTTCGGCCCTACTTTCCGTGCCGAAAACTCCAACACTCCGCGCCATCTCTCCGAATTCTGGATGGTGGAGCCAGAGGTTGCCTTCAACGACATTACCGACAATATGGACCTTGCCGAGGACTTCATTAAGTTCTGTGTGAAATATGCACTTGAAAATGCCAAGGACGATATTGAATTCCTCAACCAGATGTACGACAAGAGCCTGATCGAACGCCTTAACTTCGTTATCAACAACGATTTCGTGCGTCTGCCTTACACCGAGGGAATCAAGATTCTTGAGGCATCGGGCAAGAAGTTCGAATTCCCGGTATCATGGGGTGTCGACCTGCAGAGCGAGCACGAGCGATACCTCGTTGAGGAACACTTCAAGAAGCCGGTTATCCTTACAGATTATCCGAAGGAAATCAAGGCATTCTATATGAAGCTTAACGACGATGGCAAGACTGTCCGCGCCATGGATGTGCTGTTCCCCACAATCGGCGAGATTATCGGTGGTTCGGAGCGTGAAGAAAGCTACGACAAACTGCTGGCTCGTATCAACGAACTCAACATACCGATGAAGGATATGTGGTGGTATCTCGACACCCGCCGCTTCGGCACGGTGCCTCACTCGGGATTCGGATTGGGATTTGAGCGTCTGGTGCTCTTCGTAACCGGCATGACAAACATCCGCGACGTGATTCCGTTCCCTCGCACACCAAACAATGCAGAATTCTAATCGGCATTGACCGATATCGATATCCGGCAGGGCGCATCCACTCGGTTGGGTGCGCCCTGCCTTGTGTATATTGGCGGTTTTCGCGATTTAACAGAAATCTTGAGATGTAAATTTGCGGTGATGGCGGAAGTGAGTATGCAATGAGGGCTGCGCTTTGGTGTGGCGCAGCCCTCTGTAGATTGGTTTAGATAATAATTGTCAGCAGCGAGGCTTCAATTGCTTGAAGAAATCGTTGCCTTTATCGTCAACGAGAATGAATGCCGGGAAATCAACTACTTCGATTTTCCAGATTGCTTCCATACCAAGTTCCGGATATTCAACGCATTCAATGCTCTTGATGTTGTTCTGGGCAAGGATAGCAGCTGGGCCACCGATGCTGCCGAGGTAGAAGCCGCCATGCTTCTTGCAAGCATCGGTAACAGCTTGGCTACGGTTGCCCTTTGCAAGCATCACCATGCTGCCGCCATTGCTCTGGAACAGGTCGACGTATGGGTCCATACGTCCGGCAGTGGTCGGGCCCATCGAGCCGCAAGCCATTCCGGTAGGAGTCTTGGCAGGGCCGGCGTAGTAAATCGGGTGGTCTTTGATATATTGAGGCAATTCTTCGCCGCGGTCGAGGCGTTCTTTCAATCGTGCGTGAGCAATGTCGCGGCCTACGATTATAGTGCCGTTAAGCGACAGACGAGTGGCAACAGGATATTTGCTGAGTTCCTTGAGTATTTCGCTCATAGGCTGGTTCAGGTTAATCTTCACGGCGTTGCCTTCGCCGGCTTGACGGAGTTCTTCAGGAATGAGTTCAGTTGGGTTGTCGTCGAGTTTTTCAATCCAGATACCGTCCTTGTTGATTTTGCACTTGATGTTGCGGTCGGCCGAGCAGCTGACACCCATGCCTACGGGGCACGAAGCGCCGTGGCGAGGCAAGCGCACGATGCGGATGTCGTGAGCCAGGTATTTTCCGCCGAATTGGGCGCCGAGACCAATCTTGTGAGCCTCCTCGAGCACTTGCTTCTCGAGTTCAACGTCGCGGAAAGCACGTCCGTATTCGTTGCCTGTGGTGGGCAGGTTATCGTAGTAGTGAGTAGAAGCGAGCTTA
>JBJEKE010000261.1:0-2491 GCA_051878475.1 Muribaculaceae bacterium
CCATTCTTCTTTTCGGAAGCGATTTCATAATAACCTTCGGAATTTGTAGTAGTAACCACATATCCATCAGAAACAACCACACCGGCCACCCCTACACCATCGCAAGTAATAGTCCCTACAATGTTTTGTGCATCGACCGAAATACTTGCCGCCAACATTGCCGGCAGCAACATAGTAATTAATTTTTTCATATTTGTGAATTTTACATATAAGTATTTATAAATACCGTAATATTAGATTGTATGGCTGTTAGGTTGTTCTGTCATCAAAATTACTATAATTTTTACAGAAATGTTATTATATTTTGCCCAAAAATTATTCTATGTGTTCACAAAATATCGAAATAGTACAAATGCCATAAAAAACGGTGCAGAATCATTACCGATACTGCACCGTTGATTATTAGTAAGGAATTATTATTAGTAAGGACTTATTATTAGTAAGGACTTATTATTATTTCACCTTGGCTTTCAAACATGATGCCACAAAGTAGCCAATCAAAGCAGCATAAACCACAAGGCCCAAGATTTGGAGAGTAACGGCAGGAATGCCGCACACGTACTCAAATACTGCGAAACGGGTAATTGCAGCAAATACGCCAAACAGCGCGCCACCGGCTATGAAACCAGATGCGAGCAGGGTTCCCTTGTCACGACGTGCTTCATTCACAGCCTTGTCAGCCGAACGAGTGCTTACATACCAGCTCACGATACCACCGACGAGGAGCGGTGTATTGAGGTGCAACGGAATGAACATACCAAGACAGAAAGCCAAAGCCGGCACACCAAGCCAATTGAGAAGCAATGCAAGTACGGCACCTACCATATAAAGGATCCACGGAGTTTCGCCACCCATCATCAATGGCTCAATGACGGCAGCCATAGCATTTGCCTGAGGTGCCACCAATGCATTCTCACCTGCAAAGCCGTATGTCTTGTTGAGCAGAAGGATAACGCCACCTACTGTTGCGGCCGAGACAAGTGTACCGAGAAATTTCCAAGATTCCTGTTTTTTAGGAGTTGAACCAAGCCAATAGCCTATCTTGAGGTCGGTGACAAATCCACCGGCCATCGATAAGGCAGTGCAAACCACACCGCCTATAACCATCGACGCAACTATGCCCGAAGTGCCGTTAAGCCCTACCCCGACAAGAATTGCCGATGCAACTATCAGAGTCATCAGAGTCATTCCCGAAACAGGGTTAGTACCCACAATTGCTATTGCATTGGCTGCAACAGTGGTAAAGAGGAATGCAATAACGGTAACAACAATCCAAGCCACAAGAGCCTGAACAAAATTATGAATTACTCCAAGCCAGAAGAACAGCAATACCACAACGAGCGCCAAAACAATGTAAAGTACAACACTTTTCATCGACAAGTCGGTCTGCCAACGTATTTCTTTCTTTTCTGCACTTTTACCCTTAAGTTCACGTCCGGCCAAGCCCACAGCTTGGCTAATAATGGGCCATGATTTTACAATACCAATAACACCTGCCATGGCAATGCCTCCGATACCAATAAGCTTAGCCTTTTGTGCAAACAATAGTTCCGGAGAAAGTGCCGCAAGTTCAGAGCTGCCATATGTTCCCATCAACGGTATGATAATCCACCACACGAAAATACTGCCGGCAAATATTACAAATGAATATTTGAGGCCGACAATATAGCCGAGACCAAGCAAAGCGGCACCAGTGTTGCAACTGAACACAAGACGTGTTTTCTCTGCAATTGTGTTACCCCATTGAGTTGCCGATGTGGTCAGTACCTCGGCCCACCAACCGAATGTGGCAACAATATAATCATATGCGCCACCAATAAGACTGGCAATTACAAGTGTCTTGGCCTGTCCGCTGTTGCTTGCCGATTTCGATTCACCGCTGATAAGCACTTGAGCAGTGGCAGTAGCCTCAGGGAAAGGATACTTACCATGCATATCTTTCACGAAATATTTCCGGAATGGAATAAAGAAAAGAATCCCTAATATGCCGCCCAACAGCGAGCTGCAAAATACTTGGTAGAAATTCACCGTAAGTTCAGGATATTTGGCCTGAAGAATATAAAGTGCAGGCAAAGTGAAGATTGCGCCAGCCACAATAACGCCCGAACAAGCTCCTATTGATTGAATTATAACATTCTCGCCAAGTGCATTCTTCCTGTTAAGCATGCTCGACACACCTACTGCAATAATAGCAATCGGAATGGCTGCCTCAAACACCTGGCCAACCTTAAGACCAAGATAGGCCGCAGCAGCACTAAACACTATAGCCATTACTAGCCCCATACATACGGAGTAAACTGTGGTTTCCGGATACTCTTTGTCAGGATGCATCGGTGGCATGTATTGCTCACCCTCGCGCAATTCCCTAAACGCATTGTCGGGAATCCGATTCTCTTCGCTTTCTTTCATTATATTATTTATTAAATGATTTGCCACTTATAATATTAACCGACCTCAAAACCGGCCGCCAATCATATGCAAAGATAAAATT
>JBJEKE010000262.1:0-10235 GCA_051878475.1 Muribaculaceae bacterium
TGCGAAGCGAGTCGGTGAGTTCGGCAATGGCAGCGCGGCTGGTAGAGTCGGTCTTGATTTTCTCGGCAAGTTCCTTAATGCGTTCCACCTTAGCTGCGATACCGTTGGCGTCAACCTTTACTGTTACGTTGGCGTCATTTGCCGATACTGCAAATATTGCAGAGAGGGCAATGAGTAATGAGATGATAATCTTTTTCATGATGCGTATAGTTTTAATTGTTTTTTTCGTTTTACCTTTAGACTTGCTAAGCTAAGAAAAAGTTGCAGCCGAGGCAAAAAAAATTTCAAAATATATAATTAAGGCGCAGCCGATTAGTAACTTTGCAATAATGGGAGGTATAGTTACGTTAATAATAACGATATGAAACGGATACCATTATATTATATATTCCTTGCTGTGCTGGCAGTGCTGTGCACAGGCGTAACGGGCTGCATTGAGGACGATTTCACCACTTCGCCATCCGATGTACTTGCATTTTCGACCGACACCATAGCCTTCGACACCATTTTCACCGACCTTGCCACCCCCACGGCAAAGTTGATGGTGTATAATCGCAACAAGAAGATGGTGAAGATATCGAGCATCAGGGTAAAGGGAGAATCCGATGCCCGGTTCTACCTGAATGTCGACGGTGTGAAAGGCTCTGAGTTCCACGATGTTGAAATCCGAGGAGAGGACAGTATGTATATGTTTGTCCAGGCATTCGTCGACCCAGTTGGCGACGACGAGCCGCTGATGGTAGAGGACAAGCTGGAATTCGTCACCAACAACACCGCACAGGACATCGTAATCAGAGCATGGGGACAAGATGTAGAACGGCTCTATGCACCTCAGTTCGATACCGATGCAGTAATCCGGGCTGGCAAGCCATATGTGGTGTTCGACACCATGCGCGTTGCCGCCGGCGTCACCCTGACCATCGAACCGGGCGTAACCTTGCATTTCCACGACAAGGCGGCAATGGTGGTCGACGGCACCCTTAAGGCTGTAGGCACCCGCGAGAAGAGGATTCACCTGCGTGGCGACAGAATAGACAAAGTGGTGGGCGACACCGACTTCGATATAATGTCGGGGCAATGGGGCGGAATAGCCTTCGGACCCGATAGCTACGACAACGAAATGAGCTACGTGTATATGCGGAGCTCAAGCGACGGCATCCGCCTCGATTCGTGCGACGTGAGCCGACAGAAATTCTATGCGCTGAACAGCGTGTTCCACAACTCTTCGTCGGACGTGTTCACTATGCGCCATGCAAATGCCGTATTTGAGGGATGCGAGTTCAGCGAAGCACGCGGTGCCTCGCTCTACGCCATTGGCGGTGCCATTTCTGCTGTAAACTGCACATTTGCCAATTATTACCTGTTCTCGGCCATCGAACGCAGCATCGTGACACTTGAATATCTCATGCCGGCCGACAAGCACGGCGACGCCCCGCTGATGAGTGCTCGGTTCGACAACTGTATTATCTACGGCAATTCGTCCGACATCAACATCGGCGACCTCACCGGCAGCGATGTGCTCATCCGCAACACCCTCCTCCGCTCCGACGGTAGCGACGATGCCAACTTCATTAATTGCCGATGGGGCGGCGACCCTAAATTCTTCACCATCCGCGAAGAATACGTATTCGACTACCGTCTGCACGATACCAGCGACGCCATTGCCCTGGGCAATCCCGAGGTGTGCACTGAGCGAATGCGCTACGACCTCTACGGGAATGACCGTCAGGCTTCGCAAGGCATCGATGCCGGGGCATATGTGTGGATAAAAGAGCCTGAAACCAATAACCAATAATACAAGATATGACAACGAGCATTGCCATCGAAGGACTCAAGATTTATGCTTACCACGGCATTCTGGAGCAGGAGCGCCGCGTGGGAAACTTATTTGAGGTATCGCTGAGCATTACCTACGATTTCAGCAAGGCAATAGAGAGCGATTCGCTCGACGACACCATTAGCTACGCATATCTGTGCGAACTCATTCGCCGCGAGATGAGCATACCCTCAGGGCTGCTCGAGCACGTGGCCGGACGCATCATGAAAGCTGTCCGCAACAATTTCAGCACCATCACCCACGGCGCTGTCATAGTGAAGAAACTCACGCCTCCCATAAGCATGCAGATGAACTCCGTAGGAGTGAAAATTGAATGGTAAGCGGATAAAAAAAGAGGCTGATGAAAATCAGTCTCTTCGTTTTTTGAGGTTCCAAGCAGACTCGAACTGCTGTAAACGGTTTTGCAGACCGGTACCTAACCACTCGGACATGGAACCCTATTGCGACAGCAAAGGTAATGCTAACAATCGAATATTGCAAATGTTTCGAGCAAATTCCTTCGATTTTTTCTTTTTATCGGGCATTTTCAGCCTTTTTTGTGTTCTGATTTCTTGTCAGTGATTCATTTTTGTCGGCAATGGAACAACTTCCGCACTGCTTGCCAGCCGATGGGCAGGCGTCGCATCCAGTGCAGCATCCTCCGCGACGTTTCCGCTTTACGACACGTCGTATGGCCCAAACTGCCGCAGCCACCACTATGGCTGCAAGAAGCGCATATTGGATAATAAACGAATAACTCATCTGTCGCTGCTTTTTCCCAGCGCCTCGATAAGGCGTCTGAATTCCTGTTCAAAATTGGGAGTGAACACACCGCGGCCAATGTTGGCTTCCACTTCGTCGAGGCTCCAGAAGCGGCCCTCGTCGATTTCGCCCGGGTCGACTACAGGAGTGCCGCTGAAGTTCTCAACCACAAATGTGTTAACCAATTCTCGCTCCACCTTGCTTTGGAACACATAACTGAATAGTTTTCGATACGAGAATCCCTCAATGCCCAGTTCTTCGCGAGCCTCACGAAGCATCGCATCTACAACCGTTTCGCCATAGTCGACATGTCCTCCCACAGCGGTATCCCATTTGCCCGGCTGAATGTCCTTGGTCATTGCGCGACGCTGCAGATAAATTTCGCCGGCGGGGTTGAAAATGTGGATGTGCACTACAGGATGCAACAGCATAGAGCCGCTGTGGCACTCACGGCGGGTAGCTTTCCCCACTACATTGCCGGCAGCATCAACTAACGGGAATATCTCTTCCATAACTTATTTCTTTCTTGTCGATTTCATTTTCTTTGCCAACTGGTCGGGCGTGAGCGTATCGGGATAGTCGGTGAAGGGCAACCTTAATGTGCATCCGGCACGATACTCGCTGCAGCCGTATGCAGTGCGGCCCTTGATTATATGGCCATTGCCGCATACCGGGCACTTAATCTGCTCGAACGACTCAATTTTTGGTTTCGGGGTGCGAGGCTTCGAGGCCTTGGCCCGCTGGCGAGGCTTCTTCTCGTCGGCCTGCGATATTTCGATGGCATTGTGCGAATTGTCGCTCAACACGTTGACTACAATCTGATGTATCAGCTGCTTAAGCTCATCGATAAATGCTTCGGCACTGTAGTCACCGCGCTCTATGCGGCGCAACTTGTTTTCCCACAGTCCTGTCAGCTTTGCCGACTTGAGCAGTTCTTCGTTGATTGTTGCGATGAGTGCCACACCGGCAGGCGTAGCCACCAGCGACTTTCGCTCCTTACGTATATATCGGCGTTTGAACAATGTTTCAATTATGGCAGCACGGGTTGACGGCCGGCCAATGCCATTCTCCTTCATCGCCTCGCGCAACTCCTCATCGTCGACAAACTTACCCGCCGTTTCCATTGCGCGCAACAGAGTCCCTTCGGTATATGGCTTTGGCGGCTGGGTGGCCTTCTTGAGCAAAGTAGGCTCGTGCGGACCGCTCTCCCCTTTCACGAAATCCGGCATCACCTGCTGGGCGTTGTCGTCCTGTGCAGCCGCCTCGTCGGTGGTATCATTGGCAGCATCGCGGGCATACACATCGCGCCATCCGGGCTTCACAATCTGCTTGCCAGTGGCCTTGAACGCCACCTGTCCCACTTCGGCATTGACGGTGGTTTGCGAGAACTCGCAATCGGGATAAAACGCGGCGATAAACCGCTTGGCCACCAGATCATACACCCGTTTCTCATCGGGCGACAGAGCAGCACGACGAGGGTCGACATTGGTGGGAATTATGGCATGGTGGTCGGTAACCTTAGAGTTGTCGAACACCTTCTTGCTCTTCGGAATCTTCGTTGCCAGCACCGGCGCCGTAAGTTGGGCATATGGCGTCATAGCCTGCATGATGCCGCCTATCTTGGGATATATGTCCTCGCTGAGGTAGGTAGTGTCGACACGCGGATATGTGGTTACCTTCTTTTCGTAAAGCGACTGTATAAGTTTAAGAGTTTCGTCGGCCGAGAACGAGAACTTACGGTTGCACTCCACCTGCAGCGATGTGAGGTCGAACAGCCTCGGCGGTGCTTCCTTTCCGCGCTTGGTGGCAATGTCGGTGATGGTGAGAGGCGTGCCTTTAATTGCCTCCATCACCTCGTTGGCTGCCTGTTCATTCTTATAGCGACCCTTTTCGGCACTGAACAACACATTACGATACAGAGTCTTCACCTCCCAATAGTCTTCCGGCACAAAATTCTCAATTTCGTGCTGTCGGTTGACAATCAGTGCCAATGTAGGGGTCTGCACGCGTCCAATCGACAGCACGCCTTGGTTATTGGCATATTTCAATGTGTAAAGACGGGTGGCGTTCATTCCTAGAATCCAATCGCCTATGGCACGTGACAATCCGGCAAAGTACAGGCGGTTGAAGTCGGACTGCGGCTTCAAGTCGTTGAACCCCTCACGGATGCTCTCGTCGGTGAGCGACGAAATCCAGAGCCGTCGCACCGGCTTGCGGCAATTTGCCTTCTGCATCACCCAGCGCTGAATGAGTTCACCCTCCTGTCCGGCATCGCCACAGTTAATAACCTCGTCGGCTTCGGCAATCAGACGTTCAATCACCGAAAACTGCTTTTTTATACCCGGGTCCTCGATAAGCTTGATGCCAAACCGTTCCGGAATCATCGGCAGCGAGCCGAGGCTCCAGCGTTTCCAGCTGTCGGTGTAATCGTTAGGCTCCTTGAGCATGCACAGGTGTCCGAAAGTCCAGGTAATACGGTATCCGTTACCCTCGAAGAAGCCATCAAATCGATGGTCGGCTCCCAGAATAGCGGCAATATCCTTGGCAACGCTCGGTTTCTCAGTAATACATACAATCATACTTCTGGCAAAGTTAGCAATAAAATCCGAAAAAGCCCTCTGAGGTCGACACCAGTGCAGCGAGCGGCATCGATTGTAGCGTTTTCAGCAACGAATGCGTGCCATCGTCAACACAAAAGGCTGACGATGGCACAGGCACACTATGGACTGCTACATCTCGGTTATTCCTCGGGGAGGAACATTGGGTCCCATGCCGGCAGACGAACCGGCTTTTCGTCGCGCAACAACTTGAGTACCTTCTTCGAGGCATACTTGCGCGGCACCACCAGACGGAAAACATATTCATTGAACCACCGGTCGGTCATCAGCAGGAATCCTTTATGTCCGCTCTTCTCGCCCCAACTGTTCTCCACCTTCCATTTTGTGGGCTTTCCGTCGGCATCAAGGTCGACAGCCATCAGAGTCATGGCATGCAATGATCCGCTATCAAACGAGAGTATCCGTTGGCGCTTGTCCATGTCGAAAGTGGTTCCGAAAAGCGATTCGTAGTCGTAGTTCTCGAGGTCGAGCCAGCCGGTTTCGCTGTTCAAACACTTTGCGACATCGCAACTGAGATACATGGCGGTGCTGTCCTTCAGGCAGTCGATGGCCATAAGTTTTATGTCGTCGATGGGGAGATTCACGTATAGCCAGTTGTGCCCCTCGTAGCTGTGTCGGTCGAGGTCAATCTCGTACACCTTATAGTAATCGCGCGAGGGGTCGTTCATCAGCATCACCACATCAAGCAGATTTCCGGTGAACGAGTTGTCGGCATCGCCCGAGCAAAGCAGCTGCCTGTAGAATTCCAATGGAGTGTAGTGTTTCGGTGCTTCGGCATATTGGCCATCCGATTGCACCGGAGCCCAGGTGAATTCCTTCACCGGCTCGCCATAGTTCAAGGCCAGCATACGGTAAACCACTGCCATCATCTGCACCTTCTGCTGCTCGAGGTGATTCTCATCGGCACCTTTTGCAGCCATCTCACGCAGGTTGATACCAAACTGGCGCAATTTTGATTTCAGGAGTCGGTTGAACTCCGAAGTGTTGTTGCTCTGGAAATTTTCGGGCATCACACCACTCGGCACCAGGCCGTACTTGTTCACCAGGTCGGCAACACCGGTATATGTGCCACCATCGCTCACAGGATTGCGGAACAGCCACTGCACGGTGTTGTCGTCGGCAGGCAAGTCACGGGTGTCGATGATGCTTTGCAGAAACAGGTTCGATTTCTCAAGTTGGTCGTAGAAAAACAGATAAATTTGCGAGAATTCAAACTTGTCGTATCCGTGACGGGCAATCATCTTCTGCCGCAGCACATTCAGGCCGGTGAAGAGCCAGCAACGGCCACTGCTCTTCTGGTCGGTGATTCCCACGGTTTTCACCGAGGTGTTGAAATAGGTGTTCTTGTCGGTGCGGTTGTCGTGGTTAAGCGCCAGGCTTTTCAGCTTATTGCCGCCAATGGCATTATGCAAGGCTCGCATCGAAGCGCCCTGCGGCGATTGCAGTTGCCCACGGTAACCGTCTTGCAGTTGCTTAAGCACCTCGCCGGTAATTTCCTTTTGCGCCATGCCACACAGCGAAACTGCTGCGGCCACAGCTATGAGTATCCCCTTTTTCATGATTTTTCAAAAAATATGTATTTCGATTGCCGAAGATAGCGAAAAGCACGATAATTTGCAACCCCTACAATCAGAATTCCTTGCCCTCGAATAGCGAGCCTCCGTCGACAGCAGTGGTTTTACCCTTGAATGCGTTGAAATTGAAGGTAACAGATGCCACTATGTTAGGATATTTCGGCTTCACCCACGTTTCCGACAGTAATGATGCCGTTGAACGGTAGTTGTGGTATTTAGCAGTGTGGAACACATTGTGCGCCACCACCGAAATGGTGAGCATGCCGCGGGCAAGGGTGTGGCGATAGGCTGCATCGAAATACACATAGGCATATTCCTTGCCTTGAGTAAGGTGCATAGGCGCCACGAAGTGCGAATCGAGTTGTAGCTTTACGTTGTCGCCTACATTGAAGGTGTTGACCCATGCCAGCTGCCCGCTTACGCCGTTGCTGTCGGTGCATCCGGTGTAATGGCTGTTAAAATCGTAGTGAAACACACTGCCGTTGAGCATCGAGGTGAGCCACTTTGCCGGTTTGGCCACAAGGCTCATCTCGAGTCCCATCTCCACCTGTCGGCCGGCATTGATGATTGAGTCGAGCGTTACGCCCGGCTCGTATGCCACACGCACCTCGTCGATTACATCGCTGCGATGACGAAAATATCCGGCAACCGATGCCGAATGACCGCCACGCCACTGCTTGTTCCACCCCAGTTCCACCGAATGGATATATTCCGGACTGATATCGGGGTTACCGATTTTCTTGGTGTAGTAATCCTCGTAGGTTATGTATGGTTCAAGCTTCCATATTCCGGGGCGGTTGGTACGGCGCGAATATCCCAGACGAAGAGTCCCGGATTCGGGAATATCGTAGCCCACATGTGCGCTGGGATAGAATTCGAGGCGGCGTATGTGGCGATCGGCATCGGGCACACCGATCTCCATCCGGTCGATTACGCGGTCGACCCTCACACCGGCATCAAAACTGAGCCGTTGCCACGAATCGTTGAGCTGCGCATAGCCGGAATGCACCTCACGACGATAGTAGAAGGGTATAGGGTCGGAATCCCAAATAAAGTCGCCGATGGCAACATCCCAATACTTTATCTTGTAGTCGCCATGCTCGCTATAGTATGTGTATTGGTATCCGGCCTCGAGACTACCGGTGCTGCTGTAGTTGAGGTTGTAGGTAATGGCAGCGTCGTGGTCGCCATGGTGCTCGTGTTCATATCCCCGGGTTCCTTCGTATCGGTTTCCGGAGAGGTCGAACATATTGCTCTCGGTGTACTCCATCGAGAAACTGTCGAACCGCATGCGCAGCCGTGCGTTCAGGCTGTTGCGCCGGTTGATTTGCCACGTATAGTCGGCTGCAATCTGATAGAATTCCTTTTCAAGACGATAGCGGTCGTGGCTGTTATAGGTGTTATCGTTAATCACGACATCGGCTTGCCGGCGATGCTCGTCGTAGAGCATATCGCCACCACGCAGGCGCTTGGTGTTACCCAGATAAACATCGAGCGACAGTGTGTGATGCTTCTTGTCGGCATATTGCCAGCCACCCTTCAGCGACAGCTCATTCTGGGTGCGGAAACGGCTACCGTCGGATGCCGAGGTGGTGGTGTAATCGTCGACAATAGTGGTTTTGTTCTGAAGGAAGTTACTTTTCGACTTTATTGCCTGCCACGTACCGCCAAGCCACCAATTGTGGTTGCCACGGTTGTTGTTGATACGGGCGTCGACACTGTGGGTGCCAAGTGTGCTGCCACTGACGTTGGCAATACCGCTCCAACCGCTCATCTTCAAGCTCTTGGTGGTGATGTTTATTATGCCCACATCGCCATCGGTGCGGTAACGGGCCGACGGGGTGGTTATGATTTCGATATCGTCAATGGTGCCGGCAGGTATTTGCTGAAGGGCTTGGGTGCCGGTGAGCGGACTCAGTTTTCCGTCGACGTAGACCAGGAAATTCGAACTTCCGCGAAGCGTGAGCTCGCCATCGGCATCAATCTGCACCGACGGAGCAGAGGAAAGCACGTCGACGGCAGTGCCACCCGAAGCGGTTATATTGTTCTGCGCCCCGATGCGACGGCGGTCGAGCTTATATACTATCCGGCTCTTCTCGCCTACCACTGTAAGTTCGTCAAGGCCATGAGCCGACACCGACAAGCTGATGGTGCCAACATCAATGGCAGCTCCATCGGCCGAGCGAAGCACCTCACTCACATAGGTTTCGTAGCCAATGGCACGAACTGTGATGAGCAACTCGCCGGCATCGATATCGGCAAACGAGAACAATCCGCCGGCGGCTACTGCGCTCCCAAGCACCTTGTCGCTGAGGTCGGTTACAATGACATCGGCATATTCGATGGTCTCGCCCGACGATTTGTCGATGATTTTCCCTTTTATATCAACTCCATTTGCCGATAAGGCAACCGGCATGGCAACGAGAATAGCAAGCAGAATAATGCGTTGAATGGTGTTCATGTTGTATTTAGGGTTAGATGGTTATGATTCGGTCCGGTGGCGGTTTGGGGTCACTCAGGGTCGTCGATGCGGAAAATAGAGAAATTCACGCTACCGTAGGACCGATGTTGCCAGAAATGCGGCAAATGCGAGAAATCGTAGTTCTTTGAGTGCTCAATCACCACAATGGTATCGTCCTTCAGCATGGCCGAATTGAGAATCCGCTCGGGCACCTCGGCAAAGTTGGGCAAGTCGTACGGCGGGTCGGCAAAGATAAAATCGAACTTGCAGGTGGTGCGTTCAATGAACTGGAACACGTCGCCGCGCACCAGATTGACATTCCGGGCATTGAGCTGCCCTATCACCTTCTTGATAAAGTTATACTGGGTGGCTGCGGCTTCAACAGCAGTAACCGATTCGCATCCGCGCGAAGCAAACTCAAAGCTGATGGCACCGGTGCCGGCAAACAGGTCGAGTGCCGTTAGCCCCTCGAAATCGTATATGTTCTCGAGCACGTTGAAAATGTTCTCACGAGCAAAGTCGGTTGTAGGCCTTGCAGTTATGTTTGTGGGAACGTCGAAACGCCGACGACCGTATTTTCCTCTGATTATTCGCATAGCGAGAGTAGTATTAGTTCGAAAGGCATGTTGATGGTGTCCTTCGACAAGGTTAGTAACTGAGAGGGGAATAGAGCCGGCATGACAAAGGACACATATTGGCGCATGGCATCCATCATGTCGGATTTCATTGGCGAAATGCCAGAGACGGTGATTTCGTCGTTAAGCGGGTTGCATCCGCATTGCTGCCAAGCCGAGAGCACAAAGAAGGCGGCTGTGTCGGCACTTGTGGCGGTGAAAGCATTGGCAAACAACAGCGATGTGCCGCCAAACACCATTACATACAGCCGGTTGCCGCTCATCGACACATTCAGCTTGCTCACATTACCCAATCGTGAGCGTTTGCTGAAAAATGGAATGAGCGAGCATAGCGGGCTGATTATACGGGCATTGTAATATGTTCGCATC
>JBJEKE010000263.1:0-2472 GCA_051878475.1 Muribaculaceae bacterium
ATCGCCTCAAATTGTTATTGCTGTATTCTGCAATTTTGAAGCGTTCGCCGGGAACTATTGAACTCCCTGTCCCCACGGGTATTATGTCGCCGCTTTCTGTCGCTTCAACTACTGCAATCTTTAATATGGTATACAAAGTCTTGTTTACCACAAACACATTGTCGTTGATGTTCAGTTTCGTCGGGACTGTGCACACAATTTCGTTGTCACTTGCAGCGATGCTGTCGTTTCGCCCATGTGCCTCAATATTGAATACTGTTGATGCAACAATTAATGATACAAATAGTAGGTGCTTCATAATATTTAATATGTTGGTTATTTGTTTGTTACCAAGATTATTGCATTTGGCTGTATGTCGATTCTGTGTTTCTTGAACAGATGCCCGATGGCTTGCTTGAAATCACGCTTGCTGCATTTGAAGTAAGCCCGTATTTCCTCCGGCGACGATGAATCTGTAATATGCATCAACCCTCCGTTGGCTCGCATATGTTCCACCAGACGCTCTGCAAGTTCTGCCGTGCGGCTTTTGGCCTTTGTGCCGAGCAGAAGGTCGATTTTACCGTCGCGGCGAATGTTTTTCACCCGTGCCTGGTGATGCTCTCCGATGTTTATCTCGGCAAATACCTCGTTATGGTAAATCATGCCCCAATGCAGATTGTTGATAATCACCCGATATCCCAGGTCGGTACGCTTGGCTATCAGCACATCCACTTGCTCGTCGGTGCGATAGTGTGGTATTGTGTTGTCAAGAAATTTGTCGAGCTTGGCCGATGCCACGATTCTCTTGGTGTTATCATCAAGGTAAATATATACCACGTAGTAGCGACCTTGTTCCATTCTCACTTTCTGCTCGCGGAACGGCACCAGAAGTTCCTTGGGCAATCCCCAATCGAGGAATGCTCCCGTGGCATTCACTTGCGACACCCGTAGCAGCGCAAACTCTCCCACCATAGCCTTCGGCCTGTCGGTTATTGCCACCAGACGGTCCTCTGAGTCGTTATACACAAACACATCTATCTCGTCGCCTTCCTTAACATCATCGGTAAGATAACGTTTAGGAAGAAGTATTTCTATCCCCTCGCCGGCATCGAGAAATGCTCCGAATTCGACGAATCGGTTTACTTTCAGGGTGTTGATTTTGCCTATTTGAACCATTCAATCTATTTTTTTAAGCGAATATCGCAATAATTAATCAATTTTTTGTCATTTCATAATTAATTTTGCACTACCTTTACATAATTAAGACACTCTCCGCTTTAGATTGTTGCTCTTAGAACCATTAAAAATTAAAGGAGAAAACATGAAATATCTTTTATCAGTCGCTGCTCTGTTAATCTTTCTGTGTATCATCCCGTCGGGGTGCAGCCATAGCAGAAATTCGTCGCGTTCCGACGCGGGCGACACCGTTGTATTCCACAATGTCACAGTCAGCGATTCAGTAATGTTCCTTATCAGTGGCCGCGATTCGGCCTGCGTAAAGGTATGCCTTTCGTTGGCATTGCCTTCCGAGTATCCCGATTCGGCTGCTCTGTCGATGTTTAACAATCAGTTGTCAGCATATCTCTTGGGGCCTGATACTTTAAGCACTGCTTCAGAATCGTTTGCTTCAACATACATTGCCAGCGTGCTCGATGTGTTCAATGGCAGCAATTGGGCCGAGGTGCACGATTCGCTCCCGGGCTACCATGATGAAATGCCTTCCGATTTTACCGACGTGGTGATGAGCATCGATGTCTATCCCGTATTCAATTCAAATGGTATTGTGTCGATGTGCAAGCATCGTACCACTATCTATGGCGAACCCGACACTCTCTCTGAACGTTTCTATTTCAATTATAATCTTCGCAACATGAGTGTCATCGACATCACGAGCCTCATCTCCGAAGACGATTTCGTTGAGGTGAGCGAAATGCTGCGCTATCGATTGCTCGACGACTCCGGTGTCCGTACCAACGACGAACTCATTGAACTGGGCTATTTCAATCTCGATAATCTTCAGGTTAACAACAACTTCTCCATCAGCCATAACGGTATTACCTGGAATTATATTCCATTCGAGATTGCTTGCTACAAAATCGGTGAAACTGCCATTACTCTCAGTTTCGACGAGTTGGCCCCATACTTACTCATAAAAGATTTCGTAAAATAAATGAACAACGTAATAGAGAAATATTTCCCACATCTCACCGAGCGCCAGCGCGAGCAATTCGCTATGATGGGTGAGTTATATCCCGAATGGAACGAAAAAATCAATGTCATTTCTCGAAAAGATATCCAGAATCTTTATGTAAACCATATTCTCCATTCTCTCGGCATTGCAAAGATGCTCGATTTCAAATCCGGTTCGCGGGTGCTCGATTTCGGTACCGGCGGCGGTTTCCCCGGCATTCCGTTGGCTGTAATGTTTCCTTGTTCACATATCCATCTTGTCGACCGAATTGGTAAGAAACTCCGTGTGGCCGAGGATATTGC
>JBJEKE010000264.1:0-10144 GCA_051878475.1 Muribaculaceae bacterium
CGAAGGCAGTTTCGAGCATGAGCATAACTGGGTAGGGCATGTGGAAGCTTGTCACCATAGAGTCGCACACGGTGAAGTCGTAAGGCGGGAAAATGAATTTGTTGGTCCAACCGTTGTAGGGCTTTATTTTCCCGTCCATCACCACAGTGCTTTCCAGTGCACGCATGGTGGACGATCCGATGCAGCAAATTCGCTGTTTGTTGTCCTTGGCTTTGTTAACCTGTCCAACGATGGCTTCGCCGACGTTCATCTGCTCGGAATCCATTCGGTGCTTGGTGAGGTCTTCAACGTCGATGTCGCGGAAGTTTCCGATGCCGGCGTGGAGGGTGATGAATCCCGATTCAATGCCCTTTATTTCCATGCGTTTCATGAGTTCGCGGCTGAAGTGCAGGCCGGCAGCCGGGGCCACTACAGCGCCCTCGTGCTTGGCAAATATGCACTGGTAGCGGTCGGCGTCCTCTGGTGTCGGCTCTCGCTTAATGTATTCAGGAAGAGGAGTCTGAGCGAGAGCAAACAGGTTGGCCTTGAATTCGTCGTGCGGGCCATCGTAAAGGAAGCGCAGCGTGCGTCCTCGAGAAGTGGTGTTGTCGATAACCTCAGCCACCATCGATTCCTCGATACCGAAATACAGTTTGTTGCCGATACGTATTTTGCGGGCAGGTTCAACGAGAACGTCCCAGAGTTTCTGGTCCTCGAAGAGTTCGCGGAGCAGAAAAACCTCGATTTTAGCGCCGGTTTTTTCCTTGTTTCCGTAAAGACGAGCTGGGAACACCTTAGTGTCGTTGAAAATGAACAGGTCGCCTTCATCGAAATAATTGATGATTTCTTTGAAGATGCGGTGTTCTATTTCGCCGGTTTTGCGGTTCAACACCATAAGACGCGATTCATCGCGAGATGGAGCCGGTTCTTGAGCTATCAGCTCCTCGGGGAGTTTGAATTTGAATTCCGATAGTTTCATGCTGTATGATGTTATTTTTATTGATTTTCCTCGGTGATATCGGGCTTTTCCTCGTTTTTCTTCTTTGGCTTGGGTTCAACCCATTCCACCATTTCGGTGTTTTCGAGCTGGCTAATCAGCTCGTCGACCGATGAACATTTGTCGATGCTCACGTTGCCAACGCGAGTGCGTCGGAGAGCGGTGAGGTGAGCCCCGCTGCCCAGTGCTTCGCCGATGTCGCGAGCGAGGGCGCGTATGTATGTGCCTTTGCTGCACACCACACGTATGGTTAACGATGGGGCCGAGAAATCGAGCAACTCGATTTCGGTAATCACAAGTTCCTTGGCCTTGAGCTCTACTTGACGGCCTTTTCGGGCAATTTTATATGCCCGGCGGCCATCGACCTTACATGCTGAGAAAGCCGGCGGCACTTGTTGAATGTTGCCCACGAATTTTGTTAGCGTCTGTTCGACGAGTTCTCGGGTTATATGTTCAGTTGGAAATGTGGCGTCGATTTCCGTTTCAAGGTCAAACGAAGGGGTGGTTGCCCCCAGTTGCAGTGTGGCGATGTATTCTTTTTCGTGAGCTTGCAGCTCGTCGATGCGCTTGGTGGCTTTCCCCGAGCACACTATAAGCACACCGGTGGCCAGCGGATCGAGAGTGCCGGCATGGCCCACTTTGAGCTTCTTTTTCTTGGTTTTTCGAGCCAACACTCCGCGTACACGCTTCACGGCATCGAACGATGTCCAGCGCAGAGGCTTATCGACGTAGAATATTTCGCCTTCTATGGGGTTGAGCATAAATGAATCTGTTTAAAGTGCTGAAATAATTAGAGTGGCGATGCCCACCACGGCACAATATATTGCGAAGTACACCAGCTTGCCTTTTCGCACAATGTTAATCATCCATTTGCAGGCCAGGCAACCGGCTATGAAAGCAGCGGCAAAACCGATAATCAACGCACCGAGCGAAATATCGGAAGCTCCGGAAGTAGAGCCCTTGACGATGTCCATTCCGTCGAGTAGCGCTTCGCCAAGGATTGGCGGAATCACCATCAGAAACGAGAATTGTGCCAACTTTTCCTTGCTGTCGCCCAGCAGGAGTCCGGTGGCAATGGTAGAGCCAGAACGGGACAGTCCGGGCAGCACTGCCACAGCCTGAGCCAAACCGATGACAAAGGCATCGACAATCGATATTTCCTGTTTTACACGAGGCTTATAGTAATAAGAGAAAGCCAGCAACGAGGCAGTGAGCAGCAGCATGATGCCCACAATCAGCAGCCCTGAACCGAATATCTTCTCCACTTCATCCTTGAAGAACACACCGACTATGCCCACAGGAATCATCGAAACCAGTATGTTGAGCACGTAGCGGGTTTCGTGGTTCATCTTGAACTTGAAGAGGCCCTTGAAAATCCAGGCAATCTCTTTCCACAGTATGACGAGGGTGCTGAGCACAGTGGCAATGTGCACTGCTATGGTGAACGTAAGATTCTCTTCGCCTTCAACGCCAAACAGTGCCGAGGCTATGGCAAGGTGACCGCTGCTGCTCACCGGAAGATACTCGGTGAGGCCTTGCAGAAGCCCCAGGATTAGTGCTTCTAAATAACTCATAATAGTAAATAGCTTTAAGTGTGCCTGCGGCTGTTATTTGTCGTTGTTGTCTGACGAGTTCTTGCGGTACATGATGGCTACAGCCATAAGGACGAAGCCGAGGAACGATAGCATCGGGCCCACAACGATGCGGCGTGTGCTGAAGATGTCGGGGTTGAATTCTTCGCCGTTTGAGCTTCCGGCCATCAGAACAAAACCGAGAACTATCATCAGGCCGAACACAGCCATGAGAATGAAGTTGATTTTACGCAACGGAAACTTGTTGTATTTGATTTTTTCGTTGTTTTGAGTTTGTTTAGCCATATGAGATAAAGTGAAGTTAGCGTTTGAAAAGTGAATCGTAGTCGAGACGGATGTATTTGTTTGTGGCAATGGAAGCGGCAAGTGCACACAGCACGATGCCCACTATCATAATTCCTGTGCATACAATAGAAATCTCGGTGATGCCTATGATTTCGGCAGTGCCATCGATATAACTGAACAGATAATAGATGGCTGTGCAGAGCAGCAAAATGGCGATGAAACCGGCGATAATGCCGTTTACCACATTACTCATAACGAAAGGACGGCGTATGAAGCTCGACTTGGCCCCAACCAGTTTCATTGTGTGGATGAGGAATCGTTTCGAATAGACCGACAGATGTACGGTGTTGTTGATGAGCGCAAACGAAATAAGAGTGAGAATAATTGCGATGATACCGAGGATAATCGACACATTTCCGATGTTCCGGTTTATCGAGTCGATAAGTTCGCGTTGCATTTCCACCGATTCTACGGCCGGATTCAGCTGTATGGCCTTTGCAATTTTTGCGATGGAATCGGTGCTGGCATATTCCGGCTTTACGTGGATTTCGAACTCGGCACTCAGCGGATTAACACCGAACACCTCGATGAGGTTCTCGCCGGTGTCGCGCTGCCAGTTGGCCATTGCATCATCCTTTGAGATGAAAATGGAGCTTGCCACATATTCGGAGCGGTTCCACAGCTGTTTCAGCCTCGCCACATCGGCAACGGTGGCATTTTCGCTGAGCACCACGTTGAAACCGATGTTGCCCTTCACCTTGTCGGCCAGATTGTTGCCTATTATGGCAAGCACGGCCACAATGCCACACAGAAACAGCACCAGCGCCACGCTCATTATAGGTGTGATGTTGGCATTGAAAAACGATACTTCCGATTTCTTGTTGCTGTTGTCCATTCTAAGCAGTGGGATAGGGCCTCAAAAGGCCGAATTCCATAATTTCACGCAAAAATACAACATTGCGAAGCCGATGTCAATGCTTTTGGTGCGAAAAATGGTGAAATTCAACATTTTTATGAAAGAGGATGTGATACGGCAGATAAGCCGAAGCCCGGTTGTCGATGGAGATAAATAGGTGAAAATCGTCGGATTTATCGAGGTTTTTCATCTGCTTTGTCGCATTGCAGCTTACGGATTAATCGCAAATAGCCGGAGTTTGCCCAATTGGTGATAAATGTTAACAATCCGGTGGCAGACTCGTATTTTAACTTCAAAATTATTGTTAATTATTATAAAAGATGTATCTTTGCAGAGTGATGGTAACGGACTGAGACCAATCAATTCGGGAAAAGCGGGCATAGAATAGAGAGAACGCCGTGCCGGATGGATAGCCGGAAAGATTGCATCAGTTTAGGCTGTGAAGCTAAATGGTGGTGAATCAGATAATTATACAATCATATATAAATTATACAGTATTAATTCTAATTTGAACAAGTATGAAGAGACTACTTCTCTTGATTGCGGTTATTGCTACGATGGCAAGCCAGCTTGCCTATGCGCAGAATGCGATAGATTGTAGCGGTACGGTAGTTGATGATAAGGGAGAACCTATCATCGGTGCCACAGTGCAGATTCCGGGTACAGCAGTCGGTGCCGCAACCGACCTCGACGGAAAGTTCAGTGTAAAAGTTCCAGGCAATGCCAAAGAGATTAATGTATCGGCATTGGGCTACAAGGCAGCACGCTTGAAGCCACAACGTAATTTGGGAACTATTGTGCTGTCAGTGGAATCGACAATGCTTCAGGACGTTGTTGTAACCCAGTCGGTGGCAAAGACCCGAATGACCCCTGTTGCCATATCAGAAGTTAACCAGGCACAAATCGATGTAAAGCTTGGTAACCAGGAATTTCCTGAAGTGCTGAAGTCGACTCCGGGCGTTTGGGCAACCAAGGACGGCGGTGGCTACGGCGACGCCAAGATTAACATGCGTGGTTTCCAGTCGGCCAACGTGGCCGTTCTTATCAACGGTATCCCCGTAAACGATATGGAATGGGGTGGCGTGTATTGGTCGAACTGGGCCGGACTTTCCGACGTTACATCGTCGATGCAGACCCAGCGCGGTCTGGGCGCATCGCTTCTGTCGGCGCCTTCTGTCGGCGGTACCATCAACATCATTACCAAGTCGCTCGACGCCAAGAAGGGCGGCAGCGTGTGGTTCGGTATGGGCAATGACGGCCTCACACAGGAAGGTATCACAGTGTCGACCGGTATGATGGACAACGGCTGGGCCGTTACATTGCTCGGTTCGCATCGTCAGGGCGACGGTTACGTTCAGGGCACATTCTTCGAAGCTTATAACTACTTTATCAACGTTTCGAAGCGCATCAACGACCAACATCAACTTTCGCTTACTGCATTCGGCTCGCCGCAAAACCACAACAAGCGTTCGAGCCAGGACGGTTTGACCATAGAAGGTTGGCAGGATGTTCGCAACTATATGGGCGACGGCGATGCCCGCTACCGTTACAACCCGACATTCGGTTACGACTCTAACGGCCAGGTTCGCTCATCGAACAAAAACACCTACCACAAGCCACAGATTTCGCTCAGCCACATATGGCAAATCACCCACCGTTCGTCGCTCTCTACATCGGCTTACGTGTCGCTTGCAAGCGGTGGCGGCTATTCAGGCCAGGGCCGTGGCACTTACAACGGCAACACCATCAGCTATAGTTCGTGGTACGGCGCATCGAACGGTACGCTCAACACTCTCTTCCGCCATTCCGACGGCACATTTGCCTACGATGAAATCGAAGAGATGAACCGTCAGAGCACCACCGGTTCGAACATGATCATGAGCCAGTCGAACAACAGCCACGAATGGTATGGCTTGGTTTCGACCTATCGCAACGAAATTCTTCCCAAGAAGTTCACTCTCACTGCCGGTCTCGACCTCCGCTACTATGTTGGTCACCACAACAACAAGATTATCGACCTTTACGGTGGGGAATACTATATCGACGACTCGAGCCGCGACGATGTGAAGGCTGAAAATAATGCCGCTGCGAAGGATCCTAACTGGATGTACCAGAAGCTCGGCGTTGGCGATGTTGTTTATCGCGACTACGATGGCCACACTCACCAGGAAGGAGCCTACATGCAGGGCGAATACACTATTCTTGACGGCAAGTTCAACTTTGTGCTCGCCGGCTCGCTCAGCAATACCGGCTACTGGCGCGTTGACCACTTCTACTACGATGAGGCCCACGCCAAATCGGAATCGCTCAACTTCCTCGGCGGAACCATCAAAGGTGGTGTGAACTATAACATCGACCGTCACAATAATGTATTCTTCAACGCCGGTTACATCAGCCGTGCCCCGTTCTTCTCGGGCGGCGCATTCCTCACCTCGACAGTGAGCAACGCCACCAACCCCAATGCCATCAACGAAAAGATTTTCTCGGTTGAAGCAGGCTACGGATTTCGCTCGCGCGAATTCAGCGCCGACTTCAATGCCTACTACACAAAGTGGCTCGACAAGACCACTACCCGTTCGGGCGAAATCTCGTCGGGCGACCATGCCGGCGACCGCTATTACCTGAACATGCAGGGTGTGGATGCACGCCACATGGGCTTGGAAGTTAACTTCGTGTATAAGCCAACCAACTGGGTTGAATTCAACGGTATGTTCTCGTGGGGCGACTATGAATGGGCCAGCAACGCCAAGGGTTACTTCTACAACCAGAACGGCCAGCCTCTTGCCGACCTTCGCGGTAATGTGGCAAGTGGCATCCTTGCCTCTGACCACGCCTATACGACCCTCAACCAGAAAGGCGTCAAGGTCGGTGGCTCGGCTCAGACTACTGCTGCTGCCGGCGTAACATTCCGTCCGTTCAAGGGCTTCCGCATTGGTGCCGACTGGACTGTGAACGCCCGCAACTACAGCGACTACCAGATTTCGTCGTCGAACTATTCGGCCAACTCCGAAATCAATGTTGCCGAACCATGGCGTATTCCGTGGGGCAACCAGCTCGACCTCCACGCCGGATATTCGTTCAAGATTGGCGCCACCCGCGCTACTCTCTCGGGCAACGTGTACAACCTGTTCAACCACCACTACGTAATGGACGCTTACACTTCGACCGGCGAAACCGGCACGTGGAGCAATGCTTACCGTATTTTCTATTCATTCGGTCGCACTTATTCTGTACGCTTGAAAGTTAACTTCTAATCACTAATCTCGTTTCAAATGAAAAAGAACATCATAAAATCATTGCTTTTCGGCGGATGTGTGCTTGCTCTGGCAAGTTGCGACGTCAACTCGTGGAACGACAAGCTCGACGGCTTTGAGGGCGAACCCGAAATCACCAACGAGCAGACCATCGAATACACGCTCACCGATGCCGATTACTCTAACCTGGCTGCAAACTCAACTAACATTGCGCTCGCAGCTGAAATGGAAGTGAGCGCCGATCTGAAGACCGTTGGCTCGAAACACTATTTCACCGACAAGGTGTCGGCTCGCGACTTTGTGCCCGCTTTCCTCAGCGACCCTGATTTCGCTTACTTCACACTGAGCAACGGCTCGGCCATAAAGCTTACATATAATGTAGCAGTTGGCCTTCCCGATGAGGTGTCGGCCATCAGCACCGCCACCGTCTATGAGGTGCAGGACTACAACTACCAGGCCATCTGGGACAGTGAGGAGAACTACGTTCCTTGCTTTGCTCCGTCGAAGCCTGCTTCGTCGGGCATCGCCGCTGTCCTTAACGACGAATATCCCGATGGCGAGGATGGCGAATATATGCTTGTTAAATACAAGAACTCCACCCAAGAACCGGTGTTCGGAGCTGTTGAGCCCGAACCGGCGGAGCAGCTGTCGGATGTGCTCGCCAATGCTGCTCTCGACGATGAAGTTGAGGTGAAAGGTGTAATCACTGCCATCTGTGCCCGCGGTTATGTGCTCACCGACCGTGGTAGTTCAATTCTTGTGTACTATGGCTCGTCGTTTGCTATCGACGAATGGAACGTTGGCGACCTCGTTACCCTGAAGGGCACCGTTTCGTCGTACAACAAGGGATTCCAATTCGACGGCACTGCTGTTGAGGCTACCAAGACAGGAACCATGGACTATGTGTATCCAACTCCAAAGGTGCTCACCGGTGCTGACTTCGACCAGATTATTACCGGTGCAGACAACTTTATGTGCGAATATTGCCAGTTTACCGCAACAGTTACTGTTTCGGGCAACTACTACAACTTTGTTGTCGACGGTGCTGAAACAGCCAAGGGTAGCCTCTACCAAGGCACCGACGCACAGAAGGCGGCTCTCATTGATGGCGAGACTGTTACTATCTGCGGATATCTGCAGTCGATTTCGGGTGGCAAATATTGCAACTTCGTAATCACTTCGGTTGGCGGTAAGGTAACCGGCAAATCGTTGCGCCTGAAGGCTGCAAACATCACTCTGCCCACAACTACCGAATATGCCCTTGCCAAGTGCAATGCCGGCAAGTGGAGTGTGATTTCGAGCAATGAGGCTGCAGTGCTTTCACAGGCCGACTATCGCAGCATGGGCCAGTCGTACGACAACTTCTCGTCGACTGCTGTTGCCGAATCGTACTTCCCGACATATCTCGGCGTTAAGTATCCTTATGCTGCTGCCGACGATACTAAGCTCGTGGTTTATTGTCTCTATTCCAATAAGGTGACTTCGGTTGTTGCTGCCAACTATAAGTTCGACGGCTCTGCTTGGGTTAAGGACGAAGGTGTTGTGGCTGAAACTGCTCAGTTCGTTAAGAACAAAGGCAAATGGATGTACGACCCCAACGTAACCATCACACTTCCGGCAGGTAAGGGCCAGGAACTCAGCACACTCTACTTCCAGGCATGTACCGACTGGGTATGGGAAAACATCGACCAGAAGAAACTTGGCGTGTCGACCAAGGGCCAGGGCTATGTGACCAGCTATGGTAATAACGAATACTATTGCGGTGCATCGGCTTATCAAGGCAATGTTGACCTGCGTGCATCAAAGGCTCTCGAACAGTACGACGATCCAGAATACGTTGGTAAATCTGAAGATGAAATTGTGGAAATCATGAAGCGCCGCTTCGAGCTTGAGGTAATGCCGGGGGCACTTTCAATGCTTCACCCCGATGCGGCTCCAATTGAAGGCCTCGATGTGCTTTACACCATCAATTTCTCGGTTTATACAGGCACCACTACAGCCTACGTAATTGTATATAAGGTTGTAGGTCCTGGACAATTCGAATTTGTAAGTTGTACTTGGAACGACTAACCAACCGTTAGCGATACAATACAAGACGAGGGGGCTGACAAAATGTTGGCTCCCTTTTTTATGTCCATAAGGCTGTTGGCTTGTTTTGGCGGTTATCAGAACAGCTGGGCGAGGATTTCGGGCGTGCGGAACGGGCCGAGAGTGGAGCCGTGCATCTGATAATACTGAACCATCAGCTCTACTATACGGTTGCGCTGATTGCGGCTGAAGCGGAATAGGTGCAGGTTGGTGAATGTCATTCTCGATAGGATCATAAGAGCGCGCGCTTCGTCTGGGTTGATGGTCTTTGTCCCACCCTTATAATAAGGAGTGAATATGCCTTCCATCATATCGAAACCAAATCCATCGCGATAGCTGTCGGTGTCGGGTTGAATGCCGATGAATGCACCCAGATGGTAAAGGAAACAGATGTGGAAGTTGGCCACTCCGGCAGTCATGCTGTCGAGAATCCTGATGGCCATCGAGGCAAAGTCGAACACCGGAGCGCTCTCCTCGCTGTCGCGTACCACCTTTCCCATCAGTTCGGCAGTGAACATTGCCACAGCGTTCTTCACCGGGTCGGCGTTGATGCTCACGGCAATGTGGGCATATCGCGCCTCGGCAATTCCCAGCAGGTCGGAGCCGGGCCGTCGCGAAGCCTCGACCTCGAGCAGCGACAACGGCATGAACATGGCATTGCGCTGTCGCGCCTTGGCGGTGTTGCCCAGAGGAAGCAGAAACGCAACCCTTCCGCGCTCACGGCTGAGAGCGTGGACAATCGAATTCTTGTCGGAATATTTGATTGTGTGCAGCACAATTATGTTGAGGCGTTCGCGCATCTTGACTTGGACCGGTGGCTTTAAGTGTAACGGTGCAAAATTAAGTTTTTCGGGTGTAAAAAAACTCGTGAGAAGCATAAAAGTGGACAAAAAAAGCAATATTTTTCGGTTTGGAAGCCAAAGCACTTGCGTAATTGAAAAAATGTGTTTATATTTGCACTCGCTTTCAGCGGATAACATAAATGGCCCATTCGTCTATCGGTTAGGACGCAAGATTTTCATTCTTGAAAGAG
>JBJEKE010000265.1:0-2467 GCA_051878475.1 Muribaculaceae bacterium
TGATTCGGCTATGCCCACCGCATAGTCGCCATTGCTGAATGTTGACCAAATCATAAGCAGTTTGCCGGTCTTGGTGGTGTAGAGGAAGCACCCGTCGGTAACGTATGAATCGGGCATGCCGTTGTTGTGTTTGGCTGGCTTTGCCCACACTGCGCTCGATGCATTAAACAGGCGGATGGAACGGCCGACCGATCGCGAGAGGTCGTCGCTGAGCTGAATTACCTTCATCTCGCCATCAGCCACCTCGACCCATTCATGGCAATATACCATGTACGGTATACCGTCTTCCACGTATAGAGTGCCGTCGAGAGCCATTTCGTCGATAGGCGTTGCCGGCATTTTCTCCATGGCTATGAACGGCCCGTCGGGAGTGTCGGCGCGCAGAATCTGTGTGCCGCGATATGTGTAGTTGGGCCAACCTTCGATGCTGCCTTTCCACTTTATGTCGGTGTTGATGGTTGCAAACAAATAGTATTTACCTTTGTAGCGATGCACTTCCGGAGCCCATATGCCTCCGGTAATCCAGTTGTCGGAGGGAAGAGTGCACACAGTGTAAGGCCCGTTCCACTTCTTCAAGTCGCGGCTCTTGTAGCAGACTACTCCGCCAACTGTTGAGCCGTCGGCAGCTTTCTGCGAAGCACTTTTATACATATAGTATGTTCCGGTGGCGGCGTCGGGCACTATAAACGGGTCACGGATTTGGATATCGGCCAGTTCGAGGTCTTTGGCGCTCATGCCTACAGATACAACGGCGCATAGCAGTGTTGTAATAATTAATCTTACTTTGTTCATGATTGGTTTGGTTTAATTATTCGATTTGGGTAATTGCATGTACAAATATGCCATTTTTTCTCCGTTCGGGCAACAATCAGCGCTGAATATTGTGAGGGCATTGTCGATACTTTCCGTTTTTGTAGCAAATAATGCTTTAAATCGGCATAAAAAATTAGAAAACAAGGTGGATTGGAATAAAATTACTAACTTTAAACACAAGAAAAATCCGGGAATCGAAGGAGTGAACATTTGGCTCGGTTTTTGCATTATACAAGTATAGGAAACGAATAAAATTTTGAGTATATGAAACCAGTAAACATTATCATGGCAGTAGTGGGCGGTGCAATAGCCGGCGCTGCATTGGGATTGTTGTTTGCCCCCGACAAGGGCAGTGTTACACGGCAGAAGATAGCGGACTATATCCGTAGCAAGAAGCCCGGATTGGCCGATGAAGAGGCCGAGCAGCTTGCCGACGAGATAGCATCGGAGTTTGAAAAATCAAAATAATGTGTGAAACAAATAATATAGAAGAGAGATGAAAAGTATTCTTTATGCATTTCTGGGCGGTGCACTGGTAGGCGGTGCTATAGCTCTGCTTTTTGCACCTGAATCGGGCGAAGCCACACGCGCGAGAATAAAGGAATTATTGAAGAATCGCGGCCTTGACTTCTCCGACGAGGATGTGGAAAAGCTGGTAAAGCAGATTTCTGCCGAGATAAAGGAGTGATTTACAACGTATAATCATGAGGTAGCAGTGCGAATGGCAACGATGACTGCGGGTCAATGTTAGCCGTTTGCATTGTTGCGACCATTATATTGAGGAGATGGAAGAGAAAAACAGAGGATTGCTGAGCAGCATAATATCGGAGGTAAAGAAGTATCTGGCAGTAGAGGCCGATTATCTCAAGCTCACGGCAACGGAAAAGCTCACGGTGCTGCTGTCGTCGATAGCGGTGGTGTCGGTAGTGTTTGTGTTTGCATGTCTTGCGCTGCTTTACCTGTCGTTTGCATTGATATTTGCAGTTGAAAGTTGGCTTGGCAGCATAGTTGGCGCCTTCTGCATAGTTGGTGCAGTGATGGCATTGCTGGCACTGCTGGCTGTGAAGATGAAGCGACGGCTGATTGTCGACCCAATAGCGCGGTTCCTCTCGAAATTGTTTATTGAAACGCATAACGATATCAATACCAATGAATAGCAGTGTAAACAACACCGCGAAGCCATGGCGCGGCTATAGCTTCGATGAATTGCAGGCGCAGCGTGCTGCTGCCTATGCACGCCGCGAGGTATACCGGGCCATGATGTCGGAGCGCATCCATTCTGTGGCCAAATCGCCGCAAACCCTTGTCGGCAATGCCATGGGCAGTATGGGGCTGGGAATGGCCAAGAGTGTTCTCGGTAATTTGAGGCTCATTAATTACCTGTTCATGGGGTATAAGGTGGCAAAAACCGTGTTCTCGATATTCAAACGATTTAGAAAATAACTGATGAACGATTACTATAAAGTGCAGTTCACGTTCTCGCCATATTCCGAGGTCGAGAGCGATGTGCTTTCGGCATTGCTTTGCGATGCCGGATTTGAGAGTTTTGTCCCTGAGGAACCAACGCTTACGGCGTATATAAAGAAGGAACTTTATGATGCTGCAGTTGTAGAAGATGCCTTGAGAAATCCGATTTTCGGCAGTGAGATAATCT
>JBJEKE010000266.1:0-2463 GCA_051878475.1 Muribaculaceae bacterium
ACTGGCAGAAGACCATGCTGATCAGCTGACTCCACGTGTCATAGCCCTTGCTGTGTTTGTCTGTTTTGGCCTCGCGGATTATTTTTCTGATTGCTTGCCGGGGTAATCGGGCGATTGTTTGTGCGAAAAGTGTTATATTTGCCATGGGAAGTAGTTGAGTTGGTCACTCTCTACTAAGGTAGTCATTTTTTGCCTTAGTAACTACTTCCTTTTTTTTATTTTTACCAAAACGTTTAGGACAATATTGGAATTTACCACATTATTGCTATTGTGGAGGCCTTGAAAATAATTTTACTTTGCAGTGTGATTATTTAGTGAAGTATATTTAGTTTTAGTTGATTAGTTGTTTACCTATATGGTGAATAAAACAAAAAGCGCTGGAAGAATGATTTTCCGGCGTTTTTTTAAATGTTGGATTTTATTTCGTCGAGTTCAACCAATTTGTTTACAATAGCATATATTGTCAATCCTGCAGGCGAATGTATTTCGAGTTTTCGTGAAATATTTCGCCGATGAGTTATTACAGTGTGTACCGATATATAAAGTTTTTCGGCTATTTCCTTGTTGGTCAATCCTTTTACCACTTGTGTGATAATTTCTTTTTCTCGTTGGCTCAGTTGGTCGCCATTGTCGGATGTTGAATCGTTGCTGTGAAGCACCAGACGTTCGATAGTTGAGGCTATCGTAGCTACGTCATCCTTAATTGATATAGAAGCATCGAATGCCTTGATTTCGTCATTGTTTATAACAGATGAAATTATTGCAATGAATTTAGTGGATGAAGATATTTCCCGAAGCGAATCGATGTCGCTGTTGCGGCAAAAGTAAGGCTCAATAAATACAATATCTGGATGATGTATTTGAATGCAGTTGCGAAGTGATTCGAAAGATATTACTTCGATGGCTGTTATTGAGACGCTTGTTACATGGCGCAAGGTGGCAACAATTCCGCTTCGTATTATGATAGAGCTGTCGGCTACAACGGCTTTTATGTTGTCTTTAGCGCTCATGATTCATCCTCCTTTCAATGCCTGCAACAGCAGGCACGAACAGATAATCCTCTACCATGCAATGAGCATTCAGGTCTTGCTCGCAGTTGAATATGTCGAAAAGAACGCTGTTAAGCATATTATTGCATATGTTTCCTGGGTAATATCTTATGATTACGCTTTTCAGTTCATTGAGCGTTGCTCCTATCTGAGTGTGCTTGTCGGCATATTTGGTAATACAGAATGTTCCGGTATCAGAACCATTCAACAGTTTGTCGACATAGGTGAACACTTGTGCGTTCTCATACTCCATGTGGCGACGTACCTCGTTAACGTAGTTGTCGAAGAAGCGCAGAATAAGAATGGCAATATTGTTTGAACTGGAACAGTCTATTGATTCAATGAGTTTCTTCCGAATAGATGGCAGACAGAAATCGAGGAAATAAGTGTGGGCATTTTTCAGATAATCCATCATGGCAACCAGTGAGAAAGTGAAATCTGATTCATCGTAACGACATTCTCCGTTCGATATGAAATTGGAAACCGCCAGGAATGTGTTGCAGTCAACGTTTTGCATTTCGCACACTTCGCCCACTGTTTTGTCGCCAAATCCTAATGCAATGCCAAATCGGCTCATTACCATAAGTAATGAGTAGTTGTCGCATATCAGGTCGCTCATTTTATCGCTGCTTGTATATTTACCTTTATGCATATGATATGGTTGTTGATAAGCATTACAAAGTTACATGTGTTTGCTTTTGATGGATATAGCACTTTTTAGGTATTTATCAGCAATGAATCACTAATTGTTAGTATTTCATAGTGAGTGTTACCGTTCCATATTCAACTTCAAGAGTGGCATCGGCACCTTCTACAATGGGATAATTGTTGTCGATATGGCCAACAGGGAAATCGAATGCAACCGGTATTTTGTATTCCTTTATTATGCTGTAAATCATTTCGTTCATCGTCTCGAAATCCTTTGTTGGCTTGTATCCGTGGAAATCGCCTACAATCAGCCCTTTGATTCTGTCGAACACTCCGCATATCTTTAGCCGGTAGAGGATGCGGCTTATACTGCTGATGTTTTCATCAAGGTCTTCAATGAAGAGTATTATATCGTTGTCGATAGTCGACAGTATATCGATACGGCTGGATGCAACATCGTTGAGAACTGACAGGTTGCCACCTACAATCACGCCATGCGCTGTGCCGTACTTGTTGAAGAGTGAATTGGTGGGAACTGTGTACTGAATGCTGTCTGAAGAAAGGGCATTGAACAGCATACTGCTGATGGTGTCGTTGGCGTTGTGCCCTGCCAGATACTCGCACATGTGCGAGTGAATGCTCCTTACGCCATCAGTGGCCGATGCACAGTGCAGGGCTGTGATGTCACTGTAACCTATAAGCCATTTTGGGCGTTTGGCAAAATATCCGGTATCCACTTGGCATAGTTCCTGAATGGAACCATAGC
>JBJEKE010000267.1:0-2457 GCA_051878475.1 Muribaculaceae bacterium
CCAACAAGAAGCTTTGTGTGCTTGCCATGGGCGGCAGTTCGTGGGTGCATGCTCCATATGAGATTACAGTGCTCGAAGGTATACGCAACATTCTTGGCGATGCTAAGGTTACTTATCTGTCATCCGACGAACTGGGCGGTTTCGTAACTCTGCCGAAAGAAATGATTATGGCCGACGAGACCACACACGGCGTGAATGCCCGCTATTACAAAAAAGGCTCCAATGAGCCGGTGGTGAGCCGCGTGGTCGACAACATCGACTATATGTGGGAGATGAAGTCGCCGGTAAAGGAAATTTCGGTAGAGGAATTCCGTGAGGCTCGCTTCGATACCTGGATTCATGCGCAGGAAGATGGCAAATATACCTTGAAATTCATTGTTGGCGGTGGTTCGGTGCTTGCCTATAACAATGAATGGGCCGGTGCCCCTATTGTTATTGCCGATCCGAATTCCGGAACAAGCACTGCTACAGCTACCCTCGATATCCGCAAAGGCCAGCCATTCCATTTGTGCATGATTTACACTCGTACTAGCGGCGACGCTGCCGTGCGGGTTGAGGTGGAGACACCCAAGAGCACCTCGTCGGAGCGTCAGATGGCTCGCATCCGCAAGGCTGCCAAGAAGGCAGATGCCGTAATTGTGGTTGGGGGTATCGACCATAGCATTGATACTGAGGGACGCGACCGTGCCAGCATCGATTTCCCGCTGGCTCAGCAGACTTTAGTCGAAAATATTGCAAAATACAACAAAAACGTGAATCTCGTGCTTCTCAACGGCTCGCCTCTCGAAATGTGCGGTGTGGAGAAATCAGTTAAATCGATTGTCGAGGCATGGTATCCCGGTCTGGAAGGTGGTAATGCCGTTGCCGAGGTGCTGTTTGGCAAAATCGACCCGTCGGGTCGTCTGCCGTTCACCTGGGCAAAGACTCTCGACGATTATCCGTCGCGGCACGCTCATCAGGACCTCGACCATGTGCTATATACCGACAGCCTGAATGTGGGCTATCGATACTTCGATGTGCATCGCGATGCTGTGCTCTATCCGTTTGGCTTTGGCTTAAGCTACACAACATTCGAATATAGCGGCATGACAGCCAAACTCAATGCCGACGGAAAGATTGAGTGCAGCCTTACAGTGGCCAATGCCGGTAAGCGCGACGGCATGGAGGTGGTGCAGATTTATGTGCGCCCGGTTAATCCGTCGGTGGCGCGCCCAGTGCATGAGCTCAAGGCATTTGCAAAGGTGGCTCTGAAACAGGGCGAGAGCAAGCAAGTGAACTTCACACTTACCGACGATGCATTCTCATACTATAGCGTTGAGGATGGCGATTGGCGCGTAGATCCATGCCGATACATCATTGAGGCCGGAAGCAACACCGTCGACATCAGACAGAGTTGCGAAATCAGTATTGCCAAATAGCGTGGCTTATAGTATCTTCATATAAATGTGTGCCGGGACGTTTCTGATTGGAAACGCCCCGGCTCTGTTTCATTGCACGACCTTAGAATCAAAGGCTGCGTCGCAGCACTTCTATCACATCTTCACGGGAGAGCACCACGTAGCCGCCTTCGTTTATCGGGCAGGCATCGGCAATACCTTCGAGCATCGATTCGTTGGCTCCACAATCGGTGATGTTCATGGCCAGTCCGAGCTGGCGCATCCAGTTTTCCATCAGTTCAAGACCTTCGAGTGCCACTTCTTTCTCTGATTCTCCTTCAGCGACCACGTTCCACACATTTCGTGCCAGGCGGCCGAACTTGTTAACGGCATCATCCGAGCGTTCGATGAGCAGACGGTAGTAGGCACCGCTCACGGCAGCCAGTGTGTGGCCATGAGTGGCGTCGGTGTATGCTCAGATTCGATTTGTGGAAATACCATTTCCCGAAGTTGGGTTGCTGTCATGTCGCTCGGAACGCCTCGCCTGATGATATTTATCAGCGCCTCGTCAATTTCAACCTTCTTCTGCATTATGAAAAGTTGAAGATTACGATTTTATTTTTCCTTCAAACATAACATTTGTGAATCCCCCTTTTCAATGGCTACTTTTACCCCAAGTGACAAAAATACGCTCTTGCGATTGTGGGGTATTAATACTTTTACCGGTGCTGTTAATCCGACCGATGCCCTTTTGTCGAGATAAAGCTTTGCTGTTGCCATTTTTTTTTCAATCGAGCCGTTAACAACATTTAACTCTCCATTTCTCTATTTTGGGCTGAATTTGACTCGCAATCCGAAAATGACTTGCGAGTCAATTGCTCCAAAATGCTCCAAAATGAGCTAAAATGCGCCATGCAACTCCTTTTTTTTGAGAGCCGCAACACATGCATTTGCTAATACTTTTGCAGGAAATAAAAAATAGAACTAATTGAATATCAACAGATTATTAATGTAGTCCTATCTTTTTTTAGGTGGTGGGCGTTGACGGATTCGAACCGCCGACCCTCTGCTTGTAAGGCAG
>JBJEKE010000268.1:0-2444 GCA_051878475.1 Muribaculaceae bacterium
CCATGTCGATACTGAGCAGGTCGATGAGGATGCTCACCAGTGCTATCCATTTCAGGCTGATGTTGCCGAAAAACAGCAGCCCCACTTGATAGTCGGGGGCGCGCATTGCCGATGCCACGACTATGGCCATCACCGATGCCGAGGCGCCAATGAGCAGACCGTTGCTGCCCATTACCGGCGACAGATTGCTTGCCACGGCATACAGCAGAGCGCCGGCTATTCCTCCATAGAGATATAGTGCCACGAAATGCTTCGGGGTGAACACTTCGATGAATATCCGGCCGAGCCAGTACAGCCACAACATGTTGAAAAGAATGTGGAGAATATCGTAGTGCACAAACATGTAACTGAGCACTGTCCACGGCCGTGTCAGCAGCTCGTTGCTCGAGGCGGGCATCCCAAGCCATTGCAGTGGCCATTCGGCAGGTAATCCGGCGATATACAGCACAAGTGCCGTTATGCGGAGCACCAAAAACACACCTATATTGATGAAGAGAAACTTCACCAGCATGTCGCCGTAGCGGTATTTCTGCCGCAATGTGTCAATAACGCCTGCCACCAAACACTCCTTTCTTTTTCCAGTAGAGCAATATCAGGAATCCCACGAGCATACCACCAAGGTGCGCAAAGTGAGCCACTCCCTGCTGTATGCCGGCCACGCCGAACATCAGTTCGAATGCACCGTAGCCTATAACCAGATATTTTGCCTTAATGGGTATGGGGATAAACATTAAATACATCGGTGCGTTGGGAAACATCATGCCGAATGCCAGCAATATGCCAAACACTGCGCCTGATGCACCGATGGTGATCATCGAGTTGTAGTATGCTCCAACGTCGATGCCGTGCGACAGTGCGTAGGTTATTGCTTCGGTCCCGCTCATTGCCTCAAATCCATTGCCGTCAATAAGCACAAAGCTTGATGTTGCAGTGAGCATCCATGTGATTTCCTGTATCAGTCCGGCTCCAAGCCCTGTCGACAGGTAATAGAACAGAAAACGCTTGCTGCCCCACACCTGCTCGAGAATCCGGCCGAAGATAAACAGCGAGAACATGTTGAAGAACAGGTGCATGAACCCATTGGGGTCGTGCATAAACATATATGTCACCAACTGCGCCGGATTGAAGTCGCTGGCAAGCCAGTAGTGCAGCCCGCAGTATTCCACCAGGTCGATGCCCAGCCATTTGGGAAGCACGATGGTGGCAAGCCACACAAGGGCGTTGATGATTATGAGGTTTTTCGTAACTGTCGGTATCGACGATGCGAAACCGCCTCGATTGTTGAAATTCATATTCTTTCCGTTAGTTATTTTGTCAGCAAATTTACGGCAATAGCCGCAATTAAGCAAAATTGCAAAAACCGTGCCGATTATCGGCGGCGTACTTTGCGCAGCATATACAGCGCAAAGGCCCACACCACGATGAATGTTGCCAGCGGAACCACGAATGCCTGCGAAATGCTGAGCATGTCGGCCACATAGCCCAGTGTCAGTGGGCCGATGGCTCCGCCCACCACGCTCATCATCAGTATTGACGAGGCACGCTCAGTGTTGGCTCCCAGGCCGCGTATCGACAGCGCGAAGATGGTGGGAAACATCAGACTCTCAAATAGATAGGTGAGCACCAACGCTGCCTTCGAAATCACTCCCAGCGGCGATATCACGGCCACCATCATCACTATGGCTCCGGTGGCACATACCATGAACACTCGTTCGGTGGCCACTCGCGTCATTATGAAGCTGCACATCAATCGTCCCACCATAAACAGCATCAGTCCACCGAACGACAGTGCCCAGGTGGCTTCCGACGGGGTGAGGAAACCGTCGTCGGTCATGAAGTTGATGAAGAAGGTGTTGATTGATATCTCCGAAATCTCGTAGCTCAGCAGTGCGATGAATCCGAACACAAATGTCTTGCCCAGAGGCTTCGGTGCATCATTGTTGCCACCTTGCTGCTCCATAATCACCTCGGGAAGCTTTACCCGCGAGAACACAGCAGCCACCAGCAGCACCACCAGCGCGATGGCGCAGTAGGGGACAGCAATGTTGATGTCCTCGCCCGAGCGGGTGGTGCCGTCGCTGAAAAAGTAAAGACCGCCCAGCAGAGCACCCATCATGCAGCCCATCCCGTTGAAGGTCTGCGACATGTTGATGCGGCTCGACGAGGTGCGGCTGTCGCCCAACAGCGTTACATATGGGTTGGCAGCTGTCTCGAGCAGGCACAGCCCAAGTCCCAACACAAACAGCGGCACCAGCAGTGCCGACAGCCGGGTGAATGCTGAAGCCGGGATAAACAGGAATGCCCCAACGGCAAATGCCAGCAGTCCGGTTATCACGCCGCGGCGGGTGCCGTAGCGGCGTATCAGCATTCCGGCAGGGATGGCGCCCAGAAAATATGCCATATACACGCTGCACTGAATCAGTGCCGATTCGCCGTAACCGGCT
>JBJEKE010000269.1:0-2418 GCA_051878475.1 Muribaculaceae bacterium
TCGGAGCACTCGATGTAGCCACGGCCAACGCGAAGCCAACCCTTGTCGCCTACAAACTTTATGCCTCGTGCTTCAGGGTTGTCATCAATGTATGGGCGTTCCTGCATAATGATGCCGTTGGCATACTTCATTGTAGCCCATTCAGCGCCATTGTATCCTTTAGGAATGTATTCTACCGGGCCAAGGCCGTCCATGCCGATGGCAGCCTGTGCGATGTCGTACATGTGTGCGCCCCAATCGGCAGGATAACCGTTGCCGGTTTCTTCATACCAGCGCCAAGCGCCCCACAACTGTTCGTTCACTTCAGGGTCGAGCGATACCGGTGGGCAGAGGTCGGGATGATAATGGATTTTGGGGTCGTTGAGCGGACCCATCCACAAGTTGAAGTTCAGGTTTGCCGGAACCGGCATTTCGGGCAGGTTGAGTGGAGTAGGCGGGTCGCCCACGCGTGCATGTATCTCCTTGATATCGCCTATGCCTCCGCTGCGCACAATGGCTATTGCCTGTTGGAATTCGGCACTGCTGCGCTGCTGGCTGCCCATTTGTAGAATGCGGTTGTTGGCACGAACGGCGCGTTGCACGGCAAGCCCTTCGGTTATGGTGAATGCCAACGGCTTCTGCAGGAACACATCCTTCCCGGCTTGAAGCGAATGGATTGCTACCAAAGCATGCCAGTGGTCGGGGGTAGCGATGGCAATGGCGTCGATGTCCTTGCGCTCGAGCATGCGTTCATACTCTTCGTAGGTGTCGCAGCGCTCGGCCACTCCTTGCTGCTTTTGCCATGCGGTTACATAACGGCGGAATCGCTCGCGCTTAATGCTGTCGACGTCGCAGCAAGCAGTAACCTGCACACCCGGACAACTGCTGAAGCTTCGGAAATCGCTGCAGCCTTGCTGTCCTACACCCACAAATCCCATCACTACGCGGTCGCTCGGAGCCACGCGTACGCCTCCAATGGTGAAGCTCGGCAGAATCCAGAATCCGGCAAGACCTGTGGCGGCTGTGGTGAGGAAACGACGGCGCGACATGCCATCGCCGTTGTTTTGTTTTTCAGTTTTTTCTTTCATGTAAATATCGTTTTAAAAGTTGTGTTTCGGTAATTGTTATATTCCTGCAATGTTTCGGCCAATCCACCAGCCGGCCACCAGCAGAAGTAATATGGCTATGGCAGTGCGGCTGTATAGAACAGCGTATAGCTTTGTGAATCGAGCGCGCATTAGCTCTGAGAATGCGTATAGGGCCAGCAGGGGCAATGTAATCACCAAAGCTGCGTTGTGGTGCATTGCGGTGGTAAAATCGCCGTGGAGGGCGCTGTAGATGGCTCGTTGCGAGCCGCATCCGATGCATCGAAGCCCGGTGAGTTCGTGGAAGACGCACCGCGGCATCCATGCTGATTGTGAGGGATCGAAGAAATAGTATATGCAAAGCAATGCGGCGCACACCACTAAGATGCACGCCAGCACTGCTATTCGTCGTCCTGTATGTTTAGAATGGGCTGATACCACTGCTAATGCCTGACATGGCGGGTATAAAATATATGCAGAAGGTGATGATGTTAATCACCAAGCCCACTGCGATGGCGATGATGCTCCACATGCGAGCCTTGTTTGAGGCATCTCGGGCTTCGTTGGTGAGTCGTTGCAGGAACAGCGATTTCACTTTTGAGGCATAAACTATTGCCACGATGCCGAGAGGCCAGAAGCAGCAGGCCAGCGAAAAGATTGCCAGTGCCAGATATGTGGGCGGGCACACATCGCCTGCTGTTGAATTGCCATAAGGATACCACTCAGCTTGCTTGTCGGCAAGCGATGGCTGGGGCTGAAGCTGTGGCTGAGGCTGTGGTGCCGGTTCGGGAGTTAGTGCCGGCTGCGACTCTACAGGCTGCGGCTCTACCGGAGGCTCGGGCATTGCCGGAGGCTCTGCGGCAAACATATCGCTCAGTTCAGGCAAAGTTGCGGCCACCACCCATTTGTCGAGGCCCTCGTGCCACACGTATGTTTCGGCTGTGATGTCCATGCCTTTAAGTTCTTCGAGGCTCATCGGGCCTTTGCGCTCAGGTGCATTGCTTCCCTGCTTTATTACTACCCAGTATTTCATGATTTTACAGTATGATTTCAGATGATGAATGTGAAGTTAATAGTCTATTGGGTATTCCGGTGAATACTATTCACAAATATAAACAACCAAGCCGAAAATTCAAAGCGCGCAGGCAAAAAATCCACTAATACGGTTTTGAGAGATGGCTATGCGATGGTAATGTTGGGGTTTTCCGATTTTAGGTGTGCTATAAACTCACCTTGGTTTTGAGGGGATATATAAACCCAATTGTTTCGGCCGTATCTTATGCCTATGCGCTTGGCCGACAATGCCGGCGATGAGAATGCTGTGGATTTGTAGGATATTTCGCTTATTTTGGAT
>JBJEKE010000270.1:0-9915 GCA_051878475.1 Muribaculaceae bacterium
AGGACGGATATACCTATATACATTGTTGGGGAGGTGTTGGGCGTACCGGTACCATCGTGGCGTGCTATGAAGCGCGACAGATGGAAGAACCTACGTTGGAGAAGGCACTTGCGGCTATGCGAAGCCGTTTCTCGAAAATGCCCAAAGCATCACACCGTATATCCCCAGAGACGCAGGAACAGACTGATTTCGTGCGTCAGTTCGTGGAGAGTTGCAAGCAAAGAGGGTAAGAGTTCTCCTACAACCGCATTGACATATATGATAGATAACAGGTTACTTTTTTATCTATATTATCATAAAGAAGAAACAATATAAATTTTGAAATATGGATAAGAATACAATAAAAGACAGAATAAGAGGCTCGCTTATAGGCGGAGCCATTGGAGATGCGTTGGGCTATCCCGTAGAATTTATACACTCATACGCCGACATACAGAAAAGGTATGGAGACAATGGCATCACCAGACTAGATACCAGTCAATGGTGGTTGGAAGAAGGCAACGGCAATGGTAAGGCTGTAATATCTGACGACACACAGATGACCCTTTTTACAGCTTGTGGTCTGCTGAATGCCAAAGCTCAGGGAAAAGCCCCCATACCAGCAATATCCGATGCATATATAGAATGGCTATTTACACAGATAGGTTGGGAGTCAAAGCTTTATTCCAATTGTTGGATAGGTAAAATATCAGAGCTCAATCAACATCGCGCTCCTGGTCACACCTGTATCTCGGCCTTGAAAAACGTTCTTGCAGGTAAGAAGTCATACAACGATAGCAAGGGATGTGGCGGTGTTATGCGCACTGCGCCTGTAGCATTATATGGGGCCGTATGGAGAGACTCTGCTGAAGGAGAAGTTCCTGTAGGAAGAATTTCAAATATCCAGGATGTCGATAGGCTTGCAGCCGATGCGGCGAAAATCACCCACCACCATCCATTGGGCTGGCTGCCTTCAGCATTGGAGGCCCATGTAATCTATCGTTTGGTTCAGGCAGAAGCACCTACCGTAGAGGATTTTAAGGCATATATTGCCGAAGGTTATGAAACGCTGAATATGCTCTATCCTAAACAGCAGGAGAACATAGGCTATCTAAGGTCCTTGACGGATATGGCACTCGATTTGGCGGGAACCACGACATCCGATGTCGAGAATATGGAGAAGATAGGCGGCGGTTGGGTAGGAGAAGAAGCTTTTGCCATGGCTACCTATTGCACCGCTAAATACTTCGACAACTTCGAGATGGCCATGATAGCGGCTGTCAATCATGCCGGTGACAGCGACTCCACAGGAGCTATTACGGGCAATATCCTTGGCGCAGCCATTGGTTATGATGCCATCCCTCAGCATTTCAAGGACGATGTAGAGCTTCACGATGTGATTCTGCACGTGGCTGATGACCTGTGGAGAGGCGAATATGCCAAGTTTTTAGTCGGAAATTAGCAAAATATGGCAAATTATTAGTCGGAAATTAGCAATAAATGGCAAATTATTAGTCGTAAATTAGCAAATTCAGTATCTTTGTATATTCATAATCAATAAATTAAATAAAGATATGGAATATATACCACGAAATATTGACCGATATCTGCTCGAATGGAAGGCAGACGATGCTCGCAAGCCACTCCTTTTGCGTGGTGCCCGGCAAGTGGGCAAATCGTCGGCAGTAAGACATTTGGGCAAGAGTTTCAGGTATTATGCAGAGATAAACTTCGAGAAGAATAGAAGTGCAAAAGAGTTCTTCAAAGGGGATATAGATGTGCGTGATATTTCAAGCAAATTAGCAAAATACATTGATGTTCCGATTGTGGCAGGTGAGACGCTGCTGTTTTTTGATGAGGTGCAGGAATGCCCCGAAGCGATAATGGCTTTGCGCTTTTTCAAAGAAGATTATCCCGAGCTTCATGTAATTGCTGCAGGCTCACTGCTTGAGTTCGCTCTTGAAGAACTTCCAACGTATGGGGTTGGGCGTATTCGTTCGCTGTTTATTTATCCTATGACATTCGATGAGTTTGTTGTAGCCACTGGCAATCAGGGGCTTCTTGATATGCGCGAAATGGCATCGGTTACGCATCCATTAGATGCTCCATTCCATGAAAAGTTGGTGGACCTCTTTCGTATATACATCTTGATTGGAGGAATGCCCGAAGCGGTATCTGCATGGGCGAGAACGCACGATTTCCATAAATGCCATCGTGTGCATCAAGACATCATACTCTCCTATGAAGATGACTTCAACAAATATAAGAAGAGGGTAAATGCCGAATTGTTGCGAACTGCAATGCGAGGCATCTGTCATCAAATAGGAAATGTAGTGATGTATTCCGCCATATCCAAAGACTACCGTAGTAGCCAGATTAAAGATGCTTTGCGAATGCTTGAATTGGCTGGTATTATCTACCCCGTTGAGGCAACGTCGAGCAATGGATTACCATTGGACGCAGAAGTGAATGAACTTCGCACAAAGTATTTGTTTCTCGACACCGGGCTGTTGCTTGCCATCTTACAACTCGATGGTTCGTCTTCAAGCCAAATCATAGAAATGATTCTTACGGGCAGTCATCAAGACCTTGTTAATAAAGGAGGTATAGCCGAAATGCTTGCAGGCCTTGAAATGCTGCGATACAAAGAACCAATTCAACGCCAAAAATCCTATTTTTGGGAAAAGACAGGAAAAAGCATTGCCGAAGTGGACTATCTGATTGCTCTTAAGTCGACAATTATACCAATAGAGGTTAAGTCGGGCACACAGGGCGGAATGAAAAGTCTGTGGATGCTTATGCGCGACAAGCACTTGTCTAATGCAGTGAGAGTTTCTTTTGAGAATTTTGGCACATTTGATTATGTCGACTCAGAAGATGCAGAAGCGGTAAGGCATGTTTATATAATTCCATTGTATGCAATAAAGAAATTATTTGAACCGTCATTAACTTTAAATTAAGACAGTTATGTACGACAGAGAATATACACCCGATAGAATTTCGGAATTGAAAGAGAACGAGATATTCGTATTTGGCAGCAATCTGGCAGGCGCACATGGTGGCGGTGCAGCACGGTTGGCTTACGAACGGTTTGGTGCCGAATGGGGCGAAGGCGTTGGCCTGCATGGACAGACATACGCCATCCCTACCATGCAAGGTGGTGTTGATACCATAAAGCCATACGTAGATGCGTTCATCCGTTTTGCCAAAGAGCACGCCTACATCACGTTCCTCGTTACACGAATTGGTTGTGGTATAGCTGGATTCCGCGACGAGGAGATTGCTCCACTATTTACAGATGCCATTGATGTGCAGAACATCATCCTGCCAAAGGAGTTTGTTGAGCACATTCAATCTACCAACGGCCACAGCTACGACTTCGAGAAGTTTCTTGCAGCACAAGACTTCTGCTATGACCTCGCTCTGAAGGAAATTACCGAAGGATGCAAACGCACTCACTATATATGGTATATATTTCCGCAACTTAAAGTACTGGGGCACAGTGCCAATTCAAAGTATTATGGCATCAGTGGGTATGACGAGGCAAAAGCATATTATGAACACCCCGTACTCCGCGCAAGGCTAAGGGAGATTACTATGGCACTTCTACAACACCGTGGAGAGTCGGCGGTAGATATACTTGGCGATATAGATGCCGTAAAGGTTCGCTCCTGTATGACACTCTTTGATGCTGTCTCGCCAGATGACATATTCCAAGATGTGCTGGATGCATTCTATGGCGGAGTGTATGACAAGAAGACATTGGACTACTTGTGACAGATGTGGGTTACTAACTACTCTGTTTGTTGCGGCAGCCACGCTATTTGCCAAGAGCAACGGATGCGGAGCTATTGCATGAGAATCATTGGCACAGCATGTACCGACACCAATGCGAACCACAGCACAACGAATACAATGACATTCAGCGCATTATACGACAGCCCTATGCATCGGCTTATAGTCTGCAAATCGGCGACACACCGGTTGAACGCAAAATCCATCGGACCATGATAATGCTTGCATATTCGATAGAAGCCATATCCATAACATGCCGCATAAGCTACACTGGCCAGCAGCAATATAACGAACAGGGCCGGTGTGAGAAGGTTTTGGGCCATCACCACTGCCACCGAGGGTAGCCACGCACTCAGCGCCAACAAGGCACCCTGCAAATAAATGCTTACCGCTACCGAAACCTGCTGGTAGCTTAGTCCCGTCAATTTCCCCAACACCACAAGAAAGGATGTGCATACATGAAACAGTCGATTAATAATTATCTTCATAGCAGTTAAGCAATATGTTTTTCCCAGGCAATAAGGCCGATTTGTTGGGCATTCAGAAAAGAAAAACCCGCTGATTTTCAGCGGGTTTAGCGGAGAGAGAGGGATTCGAACCCCCGGAAGCTCTCACTTCAACGGTTTTCAAGACCGCCGCAATCGACCACTCTGCCATCTCTCCAAAATACTGGTCGATACAATCTTCCGATTTTTGATGGTGCAAATTTAGGCATTATTTCTTAACTATGCAAATTTTTGCCGCATAAATATTGCATGGCGGTTGAAAAACACTTCAAAAATGCTTCACAGCATACACAGAAGTCGGGGGTTCGAGAACCTATGGCAAACTTAACTACTTGGTCATAAACATTGCATAGACGGCATATGCGAATGCTGCCAGTTTAAGTGCTGTATCGGCAAGATATACCAAAGTTGCTGTTCCAGCACACTTTGCGCCTTCGGCTAAGTTCTTGTTGCGAATCCATTCCACCAATAAAGCGAAGAGAAACGGCAAAAGAATAAAGCAGACCAAAAGCACTACTATAAATGTACCTGTAGATGAATCGACAAATGCAGGCAATGAAAAGACACCGAGCAGCGATGCTATTGTGGTTGCAATGCTGGCTTTCTTACTATATTCTTTCATTTTCTTTGCAATTCGAGTCATATACTTCGACAACACGAATGCTGCTACGGCAATAGCTGTTACAATTGCTACTGCTCCCCATCCTGGAGTAGTGTCCATTCCCAATTGAGCAGTCAAGACAGCAATAACTACAAACAAAGGACCTGGAATCTTGTTAATAAAACAGCTCAAGAAACCTAAACAGAGGAGAACGATTACAAAAATCAATACTAACATTTCCATAATTCAATATTTTAAAAGTTATACATTAACGGTTCTTACTTATTTCGTTAGCAGCATCGGCAGCCTTCGCTGCTGCTCCGGCCATGGCGCCAACAGCTTCGGCGGCCTTGCCAAGCGATTCTAACTGATCATCCAAATCGCCAAGTACACTTCCTGGTCTGCCTGCATGACTATTGTTTTCCAACGTACTTGTGAGACGGAACTTTACGGCTTTACGCGCAATTGACTCATCCACATAATCGCTGACAGTAATTGTGGTTTTGTCACCTTCTTCAAGAGCAAGGAGCTTATCAATATCAGTGTAATTTCCTAGACCTACTCTATCCGTAAAGAGCACGTCATCGTTTTCATCCAAGAACTCAGCATCTATATCGCCAACATATTTCTTTCCAGCATCGTGCGACCCTGCTATATCCTCGAAATTCACAGATGGTTGCACATCGTTGCGAGTTACTGTGATTTTCATCGACACTGACTCCTCATTCCTCCATCCTTCCTCGATTTTCACTTTATACCCTTTATCTTCGAATGAGAATGCCTTGCCGAATTTGCCGCCGATATTGGTACTTTCAGGATACACAATGAGAGCTCCGTCATCAGCGGCTTCTTCGGCTGTATTTTCCGTGTTTGATTTGCTTGAACTGCCGCCACAGGCGGTAAGCAATGCTGTGCAGCATAGTGCACTGAGCATCAGAGTGATGGTTTTCTTCAACATAATTGATAATTTTTTATTGATTAATAATAAGGTTCTATTTCAAATTCGTAAAACTTGTATCGATGGCTCGTATCAATGGGAGTGGTACCATTATTTTCCGTAATTTTTTTGAATTGTTTATAATTATTGTCGATTGCAAAGAAAAGTAAAGAGCGACAATATCATTTGGTCCATTCCAGTCCATTTCGATGCAGAATCGACATTACCAACAATCACTGTTAACCGTGGCTTCAAAATTAAACATATTTTATATATTTACTCCCCCGATATTAAATTTTGTTAATTCGCTGATTTTTTATCGTTACGTGCACGATAGCGGCCCGACAGGATGGATATTTCCGGAGATTTAGTAATTTTGCATAGCAATGGATGAACTAAACGACACATCGGCATCTGGATATATCGAACCGGGATTTGAAGGCGTAGGCACCTCATTTTCTGAAATCGAGACTCTGCGCACCAGCGAATTCAACATTCTGGCGCGTGCAAAGCGCTATGGCAAATGGTGGATGCTGAAGGGGCTGAATCCCGAAGTGGCAGACAGCACGGTGCACCGAAACATGCTACGCAAGGAGTTCGACATGCTCATGGCTCTGAGCCATCCCGGAGTGGTTCACGTGGCTGCAATCGAGGAAGTGAACGGGCTGGGCATATGCATAGTAATGGAATACGTGGAAGGCATCACTCTCGATAAGTGGGCTGAGATGCACAGTATGAAATCGGAGCGACGGCACATTGTCATGGAACTGCTCGATGCCGTGGCCTACATTCATTCATGTGGCATAGCTCATCGCGACCTTAAGCCGTCGAACATAATGGTGACGAGCAACGGTGGCATACTGAAGATTATTGATTTCGGTCTTGCCGACAGCGCGCGCGATACCATCCTGAAACAACCGGCCGGCACCCGCAAATACATGTCACCGGAACAAGCCATTACATCGGAGGCCGATGTGCGCAACGACATCTACAGCTTAGGCATTATTCTGGACGACATGATTGCGTGTCGTCGCTACAGCAGCATTATCGGACGATGCCTGTTGCCGATAGGCGAACGATTTCAGCGGGTGAGCGATTTGAAGGATGCGCTTGAGCGTGCCGATAAAAGGGCCGGCGTATTTGCCAAAGCCCTGACTTTGACACTGGTTGCATTGGCAGTGTTTGCCATTGCAGCCATTGGATGGCATTACGTTGGCGGGACAGCTGAAAACACCCATAAAGGTACAATCGACTCGCTTCAGGCTGCTGTTTCTGCAGCCCATGCCAATATCGACTCGATAAAAACCATTTCTTCTGCAAAAATCGATTCGATACAGAATGTGGTCAACAGCACCGAGAAGAAAATAAAATCCATACCAAGCGGAATCAAAGAAGCTGCCGTAAGGGCACAACTTGTCGATACTTATGTACAAAAAGGGCTTGACTTGCTTGAGCTAAGCTGGTTCCAGGACCTTGAGCATTTTGAGGAAGCCAGCGACAAAGAGACATACGTAATTGAGATGATTAATCACCAAAAGCAAATAATCGCCGAATTCAACAAGGCAATCAAGCATGAACTGTCGGCCTCCGAGGCCAAGGTGGTTAACGAGCAAGTGAGCCGCCAAATCATTTTCTACTACTACCCTCTTGGCTACGAATTACTAACATCATACTAAGCAATTACAATGGACAGCATAAAACGACTTTGCAGTGAGATAGAAACTGCCATTCACCACCAACTCACCACACCGAAGGATTTCGACACATTGCGCGAGATGGTATTCGCGCGGCTCCATATTCTAATCAGCGCTACCACCCTTAAGCGCATATGGGGATATCTGGCCGACGGTGTCACACCCAGGCGCGGGACCCTCGACATTTTGGCCCAATATCTGGGATATACCGATTTTGCCACATTCGAGGAAGGCTCTCCAAACGATGGCAACGAGCCACCAAGCTCACCCATCATGGCACGCCGCATCGATGTCGACGACCAACTGCAGCAAGGCGACATCATCCGCCTGAGCTGGCAACCCGGCCGAGTGTGCGACGTTGAGTATGAAGGCAACCGTCAGTTCCGCGTTGTGGCATCGCAGAACACACGTCTGACATGCGGCGACACATTTAAATGCGGGCTCATTATCGACAACGAGCCTCTTTACATCGACGGTCTTGTATCAGGCAACAACAAGCCCACTGCCTACGTGTGCGGCAAAAAGTCGGGCATACACTACGAACCCCTACAACTGGCTGAAGATAATGGTCAGAACTTGTGACCGGGAGCATCAAACAGATATTCCTCAAGTTGATTAAGCAGGCCGCATCGCAGAACAATATCGGCATGAGTAAATCGGCTGCGCATATAAGGTATGGCGCGATAAGTGGTGCGCAAGTGTTCGCGGTCGATATTAATCATTGCCGGAAGATACGGTGCATGCACCTTTCGTAAACGGTCGAAGACATCATCGTAAGGCAAAATCTGACCAGCAATGCGCTGCTTAAGGTGCGGCCAGCACTCCACAAGGCGGTTAAGCTGTGCTCGGAGCAGATTGCGGTTGATATACTTTGCGCGCGATTCGGTGAGACAGCGCGACAGCAATCCATCGTTTCCGGCACACATCCGTGCTATATCCTCAGCCATCTGTTCCCATTCAGGCCACTTTGCCACACACTCTTCTACATCGAGCGACGCGATATCGAAGCCCAGCAAAAAATCGAGCGAGGCAGTTGACACCAAAGTGCCTATACCCACCTTGAAACCGTGCGACACATGTCGACCGTCGATGCATAGGTTTTCCATATCCCAATAATGGCTATACTGATGCTCAACGCCCGAAGCCGGACGCGACGACTGGATGGCCTGCATGGCAAATCCGCTCATAATCAATCCCTCGGCAAGGTCGGAAGTGGCTTGCACATCGCCGTTAAACACAGCCTCCGGGTCGGCGAGCGCCTTGCGAAGATTATCTTGCACAAGAGAGAAGGCAAAATCGTCGATTGGTTCCACTCCAAGTTCATCGGCAATCATCCAATCGGCAGCAGCCGGCACTTTGGCAATAAGGTCGGCATACCCCGAGGCGGCGAGGTCCTTTGGAGCACCGGCAGCCACTACAGGATCGAACACAATGCCCAACGGGGCACGACAATCGAAAGTCTGCTTGTTACCCTCAAACGACACCGAAGCGCCATAAGCCGTGTAACCGTCCATCGATGCGGCAGTGCCGACAATCATATACCTACGACCCAGCCGATGCGAGGCCAACTTGGTAAGGTCATTGATAACTCCTGAGCCTACAGCAACAGCAATAGCATCAATGCCAGCAAGATGTTGTTCAAGACTGGTGAGGAAACCCCACTCTGCATACAGGTCAGGGTCAGTGAAAATATATGGTGAAACCGTTTTGATACCGGCACAGGAAAGCTCGGTCATCACTTTTTCTCCAGCCACAGCATATGTGTTGGCATCAGCCACAACAATAGCATTTTTATCGCCAAACAGCTGGCGGAACATTTCAGGAGTTTTCGAAATGGCCCCCTTGCCTATCACAGCGGCCTTAGTATCGCTTGCCTTGCTGATTGCTTGCTCTATTATGTCCATTAAAGATTAGGTTAAAATGTTTGGGTAATTGGATTTATTGCTATGGCAACCGGCCGTATGCCGCCCTGCCATCACCACAAAGATAATGATTTTTTGAATGCAGTGCAATGCGCCATAGCACAAAAAAGGCAGAATACCTGACATGGTAACTGCCTGCATTATGAAAATCAAAAGCGAAAAGCCAATGCTTAGTCGCGCGAACGGCCCATGAAAATAAGCACATAGTAGACGAGAGTGGCAAGGCTACCCAAAGCTGCCACCACATAGGTGTAGGCTGCCGATTTCAATGCATCGCGAGCATACATCTGTTTCTGCCCGTTTGCTATTCCGGCACGGCCGAGCCATGCCAAGGCACGCTGGCCGGCATTGATTTCAACCGGCAGAGTGACAAAGCTGAACAGTGTGGTACAGGCAAACAGCAGAATGCCGGCAAGCATTATCTGCGGCAGCGTCTGAATAAGCACGATACCAGCCAGGAGCACCCACGGCATTACGTTTG
>JBJEKE010000271.1:0-9892 GCA_051878475.1 Muribaculaceae bacterium
CCCCTAATCCGGGATTCTCGATTGTCTTCACCAACTTCTTGCCATCGTTATTTTCGCGCTCAACCTCAATCTTGGTTAACGATGTCAGTGCATCGCCGTTTATAGTCTTTGTGGGAGCATCGAAACTGATTCTTGCCTTAGTGGCACCGGCCTGGTCGGCAACTACCTGGAGGTTGGTGACTGAATCCGGGGCATTTATCGAAATGCCAGCACTAATTGCCAAATTGTCAAGGCAAATACAGCCATTGCCGAGGTCGCTGATTCCATGGATACCAATGTAGTATATACCCGACTCTGCCGGCATAATTTCAGCTGACAATGTACGGGCTTCATCCCAATCAATATCAGTCGGGGCCATTACCATCTTGGTCATTCCCTCTGCCGAGGCGGAGGCTCCGTAGTAAACCTCTAATCGTTCAGTAAAATCCGGATCACAATATACGCTGAACGACACTTTGTACTTTTTGTCCGACTCAAGTTGTACGGCTGGTGTTATGAGCCAGCTATCCAGGGAGTCGTACGGCGAACTCAAACAATAAAGATAATAATCACCATATAAATTTATTAGCTGCCATTGTATATAATTGCTGATGTTAGTGTAGCCTGCGAGGGGGTCATCACCTTCAAAACCATTCATATAAGGGGGGACTATTGGGTCACTGCTTGCCCGTGCGGCAGCATATGTGGCTGTCGGCACCGAGGCATTTGCTGTGGTAAGATCGACGCCCCAATTGCCCACAAGCAACTCTTTCGCCTTTTGGCCTTTTGCCGAGGCTATGTCGCCAAACAGCGACTTCACTCCATAACTTTTCGATTGCGCTGTATTCCCTTTAATGCCACCCTGCGCCAACGTCATCGACATCGACAACACCACTGCAAAAAGAGTTCCAATCAAGCGTAACATATCTTTATTCATAGGAATCAATTGGAAACCGCTGTTGTTAGATGTCGGCAGTGTGCGGTTTCCTATAATCCCTGCCGGCACTCTGTTTATTTATTTATTTATTAATTATCTTATATCCTAATCACAGAAATGTTAGTACACTACATATGATATTGGCAAATATACTGTCTTTTCCCATTTGTCATGTCACTTTAAGTATGGTATTTCGATAATACCACAAGCAAAACATGCTGAAATACTCAATGTTGCAGCACACAACGCCTCAACACGGCATGGCGTAACCAAAAATACATCGGTGGGTAGTTCAGGGCTGCATCTGCCGCTTGCGTGTTGCTCGAATATATATTATCTTTACAGCATATGAGCATCGAACAATTCTTCACATCAACCGAATTCTATATTATTGCTTTCACGCTGGGCATCGCATTGCTGGCGGCGCTGACTTCGGGACGGCAACGCTCCGAGGTAATTACATATTTCTTTATAGCGAGGCTCTCGGAACACACCGGCAGCGAAGAGCCTTCGCTGCTTGTTGAGGCCGTTGCCGATGGACGCCTGATGGTCATCCATCGTGGAATCATGCTGTGCGAGGGTGTGGTACCGGCCATTGCACTCGACATTTCCGATTCCGATATGCGTATCAAGGAAAAAACCGAACGCCGCACCGATGGCCCGCTAAAGGCTTACGATGCGACGTATATTATCGACGTGGCCAGATGCCAGCGCTATCATTTGCTGTTCGAGAGCTCGGTGAGCGGACGTTATGCCTCAACTTCGCTGCGCAACGAGATGCCGTTTCGCGTTGAGGTGCCAATGCACATCTGAAGCACTCAGAATTTCAGCGACACACCTCCCATTATCCCAAATCGTTGGGCGCTATATAGTGGCACTAATTCCCACTCGTGGCCAAGGATATTGTTGGCATTGAGTGTAACAGCCAGTTTTTCACTGAAATCGTAACGGGCGCTTGCCGACAGGTTATTCACATTGCCGAGTTCTTCGCTATACCACATCGGCATGCCGTTGACCACCATGCCGTGCCACAATCGGCGACCTCCGCGATACTCGTAGGCAATGCCTATCGACAACGGCTTGAAGGGGCGCACTTTCAGCGAGGCGTTGACTATGTATTCTGGACGGTCGATGCCAAAGGCATAATCGTCGTGCGAATCCTGCTTTGAATAGCGGCCTTCAACTGCCACCGATACCACATCGCTGTAATCGTAGGCCAGACGGCCACCAAACCAGAATCCGGCGAGGTCATCGTTATAGTAAGGCGTGCCGGGAATGTTCCATAGGCCTCCTCCAACGACATCGCAAGTCGGCATGATGGCATCGATGGTTTTTCCCCATCCGGCATTCAGGGTGGCGTTGAAGCCGGAGAACGGGCCTATCTTGAATCCCGCCTTGGCATCGGCCATAGTGTAGCTGCTGCAGAAGGCATCGGCCGGTGCTGCAAACGAATAGCGGTTGAGTGCAAACATCCGAGAGAAAGTGTTAAAATCCTTACCGCCTCGCGCTTCGGCAAAGAAGCCGAAACCGGGAGTGAAGGCATAGCCAAACGAGGCATCAGGGCTTATGCGCAGTATGGTGCCGTCGGAGAACGACACATCGAGATTGGCGCCCAGACGGAAGTTCATGCGCTCGCCGGCATAGGTGTAGAACGGTGTAATGCGCAGCTTGCCGCGCGAATTGCTGAAAGTGGGCACATCGGCTGCATGCTGGGCGTCGACTTCCGATTTCGAGTTGAGATACTCACCGAGCAGGTCGATGCCTATGCGGTTCTCGTCGCCGAAGGGCTGGCTTATGCCGGCATTGAAGCGAAGATGCCAGTCGCCCGACTTAAGCCCGTAGTATTGTGCCAGCGAATTGCCGAAATGATTTATGTCGGCACCGATTTCATAGATGGTACGGCGCTCGGCAAGGCCGCCCTCATACCCTACATTGGCATGCACCTCGTTGATGTTGTTGAACCACTCGGGGCCGTCAGCCTCCTGGTTGAGGTAGTTCAGACGGGCAAAATGGTAGTTGGCGCCGATAGTGAGGCGTCCGTCGCGAAAACTGTTGATAAGGTCGAGACCCACTACATCGTTAATGAATTTCTGCTCGTAGTCGATGATTGTCAACTCGCTACTGTTCGAGTCGATAAGGGTGTATGGATTGTCCATGCCCCATGTTGAATTGTGCTGCAACCAAAGGTTCAGCTTGGTGCGCTCGCCATCGACAATACGGAATCCGGCGCTGGCATTAATGTTCAGGAACGAACCGGCGCTGGCATCGAGATAGCCCCGATAGCTGCTGAAAGTGCGTGAGGTGCGATATCCGTAGGGCGACATGGTGCAAATGCCGTTGCCGGTCTCTACGGGGCTGTTCCAGTCGCTGAAACTTATTTCGCCGGCTTCGCGCTTCAGTTTTATGGTCTGGGTGGAGGAACTCACCTTGTTGGCTTTCTGTTCAACGGGTATATAGTCCTTTTCCACAACGATTTCCTTGGTCAGCGGGTCATCGGCAATAGCGGTGAACGCTATAGCCGACAGAATTGCAGATATGCAGAATTTGTTCATTTCGATAATCATTTAAGAACTTTCAATCGCGAATCAATCATTTGGAATATGTCAGTTTCCTTGCCGGGATAGTTGCTCTTGAGGCTTTCAAGGTATTCCTTGGCCTCAAACTTGTTGCCTTGCTTTGCGTAAACGTCGCTCAGCAGAATAAAGCACCGCGCCAGCCAATACTGATGTGGCGTTCCGGCATCGATAAGAGCATTGAGGGTGCGTTCGGCGTCCTTATACTGCTTATTGTCGTAGTAGTATTCGGCGAGGTCGTAGGCCGAGCGGGCACCGTAAATGCTTCGGCTGTCCTTGGCAAGCTGTTTCCAGTGGTCAACGGCATCAGCCTTATGGCCGGTTGAGGCAAGTGCCGTAGCATGCTCGTACCTGGCTTCCTTGGCCACTTCGTCGGTAATCTTTGGATTGGCGAGCAATGCTGTGGTGGCTTCGAGCACATCCGACGGGCGTCCGAGCTGCGATGCCGAGCGCATCATGCCAATCTGGGCGATGGTGCGGTTTTCAGCGGTGGCGGCTTTCTTCGACAGCTGGCGGAATGCCTCGAGAGCACTTTTGTGGTCGTTACGGGCCATCATTATGTTGCCCTTCATAGCCAAAGCGTCTTCGGCAAAGCTGGCGTCGCTGCCGTGTGCAAGCACATAATCGATATGCTGCAAGGCGGCATCGTGGCGACCGGCACGGTATTCGTCGTCGGCCAGATAATAGTTGGCGTTAACCACATATGTACCCGAAGGATATTTCTTCAGATAGGTTTTCAGTCTCGAGGCATCGTGCGAATCTGTCAGATAGGCCTTTTCGGCCGAGGTGAAGGCAAGGCGATCGAGTTCGCTAACATCGATTTGCGGTGCGCCATCGTGCTTGCTCAGGAAGCTTTGAAGCTCATCGATATTGCCGTTTTGGGCATACATCACCTTCATGTCCTCCACAGCCAGCACTGCTTCCTCGCTCGACGGATACTTCGACACCACTTTCTTGTATGCTGCAAGGGCATCGCTCTCACGCCCTACGTTTTTGTAGGTGATGGCGAGCTGCAGCAGTCCTTTGCGCGCTTCGGCCGACTGCGGGAACTGGTCGACGAGACGGTCGAAAGTGGCGGCAGCGGCATTGTTGTCGCCCAGTGCAATCTGCGCCTGAGCTTTTTCGAGCAATGCCGATGGACGGAGCGTCGATTTGGGATAATCGCTCATCAGGCGATCGAGCTTGCGTATTTTCTGGGCGTGCTGCTTCTGCAATCCGGCCATCATGGCTTCCTGATACAGCGAATAGTCGCCGGCCGATGCGTTGTTTGTCAGTGCAATGCCGTAGTAGCGTTCGGCGTTGGCATAATCCTTGGCGTAGTAGTAAGTGTCGCCAATGCGGTTATAGGCGTCGGCCTTCGCCAACGACGACAGGCGCGAATTCGAGGCGGTTACCTTCTCAAACAGCGTTCGCGCCTGCCCGTAGTTTTTCTGCTGGAAATGGCAGTATGCTATGCCGTAGTTGGCATTCCACAGGTTATCGTTGTTTTTGTTTTTGTTCTCGGCGAGATAGGTCTTGTAGGCGTTGGCTGCCGATTTGTATTTGCCGAGCTTATATTGGCATTCGCCAATCCACATAGCGCAGTCGGCCTTCACGCCGTTGTTATAGTCGCCAAGTTTACGGGCGCGGGTAAAATAGTCGAGGGCAGCCGATACGCGGCCGTTGCTGAAATCGTTGGCGCCAAGGTTATACAGCACATACTGTTTGGCCTCGAGCACTCTTGACGACGGCGACTTAATTCGGTTGATGCTCTCTAAGGCCTTGTTGAAGTCGTTGCCGTAGATATATGCGTCGCACAGATAGCCTTCCACCTGATCCTGATAGCGCGAATCGGGATAACGGTTGATAAACTGCTCGAAATACTCAATCGAGCGGCCAAACGGGGTGCGGCTTCCTTTGCCCAGTGCCACAGCATAGTTGAAGAATGCCGTTTCGGCCACATCGCGGTCGAAGTCCATATTCATGGCTTTCTCGAAAGCCATCATGGCAGAGTTGTTGTTGTCCATTGCCACGTATGTCTGTCCAAGATACAGATATGCGCTTTGAGCCAGCACATCGTCGGCTGCAACCACATAGTTCATGTTGTCGATAACCGCATCGTGGTCGATGGCGCGAGAGGCAAGTACACCAAGGATATATTTCGACGAGCGCATCGGAGTCACTTCGTCGCCGCAGGCATCGATGTAGCTGTCGAGATAGCTTTTCGCCTGGCTGTCGTTGCCGTTGTGGTAGTAGCTCTCGCCCACTACGCGGTTAAGCTCGGTGTAGAACTCATTGGTTTCGAAGCTGGTGACAGCCACGGGGTGGCTGCTGTAGGCTATCGAGCCGGGACGGCGTTGCCGGCCGGGCTTTACGGTGCCGAGCTTCTTGAGCAGCTGCTCACCGCTTTCAATGGCGCGGTCGTAGTTGCCTTGCGTGAAGTAAATCTGGGCAATGTAGTACTTCGACATGTCGGCGAGCTCGGCATTTGCGCCTACGGCATTAAATTCGCTCATGGCAGTGGTGTAATCGCCGTCGACGTAGGCAAGATAGCCTTTGTAGAAGTGCGCAGCTTCGCGATACTGCTTGTAGGCGGCCAGACGGGCGAAGTCGGCACGGGCACGGTCGTATTCGGCGAGTCGCAGATAGGAGTATGCCCGGCGATATAGCAAATGGGCATCGTCGGGCGAGGTGAGAGCATGGTCATGGATGGTGTTGTAGTTGTTCAGCGCTTCGCCGTATCGTCCGGTGAAGAAATAGCGGTTGCCGATGGCAAAAGCAGCTGCTGGGCGGCGGCTTGAGCCGGGATAGCGGGCAATGAAGTCGCTGAGCATGTCGATGCATAGCGGCTCGCCCTGCTCGTAGGCACACATTGCCTGCAGATAGCACGATTCCTCGGCCACAGCGGCGTCGGTGGTCATGGTGGCAAGGTGGCGCAGTTGGTCGGCAGCACCATTGTAGTTTTTGTCGATATACATCTGTCGGGCGCGCTCGAGCCACGCACCGGCATCGACGGCCGTAGGTTCGGTGGCATCTGCTGTGGCAAATGCCAACGCCGCTACGGCACCAAGCATAATATTCCTTAGTTTCATATTCATTTCCCCTGATATATGACGGTTCGGCGCACGAAGGCGCATCGCTGGCCATCGGCATCACTGCGCCGAAACGGATTCTATACTATAGACAAAGTTAACAATTAAAGTTTAACCGCCCTATAAACAAAAACAATATATCGTTAAAAATTGTGCGGCACATCGGGGAGATTATTTGCAGCCGGGAATGCTGCATTATTTCATTCGGTGCCGAACACCAGCCACCACTCGGCGGCGAGCGAGAGCCACACCAGCGCTATCAGCAGCCACGACACTTCACGGCGGTCGGCATACACGCGATAGGCGAGATACACCGACAGGATGGCATACATCGGGTAGCCCAGAGCGAGGATGGTCTTGGTGGAGTGTTCTTCACCGATGCCGAGCATCGATATGGCTGTTGGAGTCCACACCACGGCGGTGAGTGCGGTGAGAAACAGCGCTACTACAAAGAGTACAGGCATTTTGGGTCTTGGAGCGTCCATATTAGGGTTTCATTTCAGAGTTATACGGCAATTGTCGAGGCTTAATACCTCTGCGAGGCTCTCCACGCGGTAGCCGCGGCTGCGAAGCATGTCGCCTCCACCCTGGAAGCTCTTCTCGATGATGAATCCGAATCCGGCAATCGAGGCACCGCCCTGCTCCACCAGGTCGATAAGGCCGAGAGCGGCATTGCCGTAGGCCATGAAATCGTCGATAATGAGCACACGATCGTCGGGGGTGAGATAGTCGGCACTGATACACACGGTGTAGTCGCGGTCCTTTGTGAATGAATGGATGGTGGTGGCGAGCATGCGCTCCATGGTCTTGGGTTGCTTTTTCTTGGCGAACACCACTGGCAGATGCATGTAGGCACCGGCCATGATGGCGGGGGCTATGCCGCTGGCCTCGATAGTAAGTATCTTGTTCACACCTGAATCGCGGTACAGCTCGGCAAATTCTTTGCCGATGAGCTTCATCAGGTCGGGGTCCATCTGATGGTTGATAAAGCTGTCAACCTTAAGTATGCCGCCTTCAAAGCAGCGGCCATTTTCCATTATTCGCTGTTTCAGCAGTTCCATGGCGCACTATCAATCAATGATTTCGTTAAACTTCACTGTTCCGCTGTGGCGACGCGACACCACCACTATCAGCGCGGGCTGCATGGAGTAGCTTTGTTTGCTGCCCACTATGGTGCGATAGCTCAGCGTAACGGTGCCGTCGACATCGGCCACCACGCGCACCGGATTTAGCACTGTGGTGCGGTCGGTTACGGACTTTGCCACGGCTATCACATAGCTGTTGCTGAAATCGATTTCGGTGGGTTTGCCGTCGGGGCCCATCACGGCTGCTGCCCCGAATATGGCATCAAACTGTTCTTGGGTGTCGATTCGGCCGGCAAACGAGCCGCCTGCCACATCGTTGCGCACAAAATAGTTTCGTGCCACCTCATACGACACTTCGCGTGGACCTTCAACGCGTTTCGATGTGCTGCACGAGCCGAGCATAAGCATCGACAGCACCGCAGCTATTAAAATCTTGATTCTCATATGGTTATTATATAATATTTCTGTATCGCCGGCAGCCAAATGCCATCAGCTGCCGCTTCCGATATGCGAAGATAATGCAAACAAGCCATTTCCACAAACTTTTCGTCCACACCGACCCATCAATAACAAGGGCCGGCCAAATGGCCAGCCCCTGAATTATCAGTTAGTTTATTGTTTATTTCCAACCAGGATTCTGTCCGATTTCCGGATTAAGGTCAATTTGACCTGTCGGGATTGGGAACAAATTGTGCTTTTCTTCGTAGATACGTTCAGCACCCTGATTCTTACAGTTGATGTAACCATCAGAATCTACATCGATTTGAGCCCAGTCGATATTGCCTGTACCAAGGAGGTTGCCCACATAAGCACCACGGCACTGGTCAACGTGTTTCTGAGTGTCAAGAAGTTCGAGCTTGTTCCAGCGCTGGAGCGAATAGTAGCGGTCGTTGATGCAATACAACAATTCCACACGGCGCTCACGACGGATTTCCCAAATAATGTTGCTTACACCCATGTTGTTAGCCGGGTCGGCTTCAACAGCAACTGTAAGGTGAGGCATACCCACGCGGTCGCGCAACAGGTTGATTGAAGCGTTGAGGTCGCTGTCAGTTATATTGCCAAGTTCAGCACAAGCTTCAGCATAGTTGAGAAGGATTTCAGCCAACCAGAAGATAGGAGCGTCGGTAGAGTTGGTAGTTGTAGACTGACGGAGAGTGTTAGGCATTGCGTCGGTGTCGAACAGAAGCACACCATAGCCTGTAGAAGAAGTAGATTGCGAACCACCGAAGCGAGCGTAACCACAGCCCGGGAATTGGAGAATAGAGTCAACCTGGGCAATCATACGTGGGTCGCGACGTTTCATTACATCGGCCATATTGATGAAGTCTTGTACACCGAAGCCTGAATTATCGTCGAAGCTGATAATCTTACCGTCTTCGCTCTTGTCGAGAGTGGTGGTTGCTTTAGGCTTACCATCAAGGAACAGGTAGCTGTCGAACATATCTTTAGAGATACCGTTAACCTGAGTAGAACCGCAAGTGTAGTCAACTGTAGAGTGGCCAAGAGTACCATACACATAGTGCTTGTACAGAATCATTTCGGTGTTATTGGCAAGATCCATCTGGTCGAAGTTCGATTTGAAATCTTTGGTGAGGGTGTACTTGCCCGAGTTCATGATTTCAGCACTTGCATTCTTTGCCTCTGTAAGGAAAGTGTTTGCACGATTGTTGTCGCCAAGAACATATTTGCTATAAGTACCTTCGAACAAGCATACACGGCTCTTGATGGCAAGTGCCACATACTTGTTGTAAGCCACACGTGAATCTCCATTCATTGTGATGTTGCTGCAAGCAAAGTTAAGGTCGGCGAGAACGTTGTCCATAACAGTGTTGCGCGAATGGCGAGGGCCATAAAGGATGTCGGTGTCCTCGGTGTCGAGCACTTTGTCAACCCAGTAGCAGTCGCCAAAGCCACGAACGAGCTTAAAGTGTTGCCAAGCGCGATACAGACGTGCAAGGCCTTCCCAATTCTTCTTTGAAGCATCTGTCATGTCGGAGATACCGGGAATTGCTTCGAGAAGTGTATTGGCTCGACGGATTTCGGTATATGGAGTGTTCCACGAACTTGAACTTGCAGGCACATTGGTGAATGTCCATTTGGTGATACCTGTTGTGGCTTGGTCGTCGTTCAAAGTATTGAAATAGAAATCACCATAAGAATTGCCATTGCCATAGCCTGAAAATTCAGAATAGAAATAGTTGGCAAACAATTCAACATTCTTTTCGCTTGTAAAGAAATTATCTT
>JBJEKE010000272.1:0-9840 GCA_051878475.1 Muribaculaceae bacterium
TAGAAATAGTTGGCAAACAATTCAACATTCTTTTCGCTTGTAAAGAAATTATCTTTTGTAAATTGATCGTACGGTTCAGTGTCAAGCAAGTCGGAGCATGACGTTAACATCAAACCTGAGATCAATAATAATGCTATCTTTTTCATATAACTATTAATCTTTTGAGTGTTTGTAATGTACTTTAAATAAATCATGTCATGCTAAATTACAAGTCAATTTGAAGACCAACCGAGTAGGTACGCATGATTGGATCGGTACGTCCCCATACACCATTGGTAAGGCTACCAACACCGGTATTGATTTCCGGGTCGATGCCGGTACCCTTGTTGTGGTTGATGATATCAAATGCATTGTTAATAGCAGCGTAAACGCGAACCTTGCTGAGGTAAACCTTGTTGACAATGTTCTTTGGCAGGGTGTAACCTACAGTGATGTTCTTCATACGCAAGTAAGCCATGTTAACCAAATACTTGGTCTGCGGATAGAAGTTGTAACGACCAGCTTGGAGAATGTTAGAAGAAGCATTACCTTGACCTGCACCACCACCAAACATGCGTGGGAAGTCAGCATCCTGGTTGATTATGCCGGCTGCATAATCAGCTTCAGTGACGTAGCTGGTCTGGTTAGCGTAGATAGCATCGGCACCACGAGTCATTGGCATAACGAATGCCGACTGAGTCCACATGTCGCGCTTGCCTACGCCCTGCATATAAAGGTCGATATCGAAGCCCTTCCATTCAGCACCCAGACGGAGTGAATACTGATAGCGTGGAGTGCTGTTACCAATCTTCACGAGGTCGCCATGATCTTCGGCTGTACCTTTACCCCAATCGATAACGCCGTCGCCGTTCTGGTCAACGAACTTGATGTCGCCGGGACCGTATACGAAGCTGCCGCTCTGGAGCTTGGTCTGGTCGGCTACACCGGCATTGTAAATCCACTTGCCGCTGGAATCCTTGCCGCTGAAGTCGTTGAAATCGAAGTAACGGTCGGTTTCGAAGCCCCAGATTTCGCCATATTCCTTACCGGTATAGTAAGTGTTGGTCTGGTTGTTGCTATCCCATTGAGTTACTTTTGTCTTATAGTCGCTCAAGTTGAATGTACCGTATACGTTAACTTCGCCGAATTTGTGTCGATAGTCGATGGTGAGTTCCCAACCACGTGAGCGGAGCGAACCCTCGTTACCGTAAGCAGCCGTTGTACCGAGAACAGTAGGAAGTTCCTTACCGGGAGCGAGCATGTCCTTGGTGTCGCGCTGGAACCAATCGAATGTTACGTTAAGTTCGTTGCGGAGGAAAGTGAGGTCAAGACCAACGTTGGTGGTGTTGATAGTTTCCCAAGTAAGCGACGAAGGCACCATCTTTGGCATACTGAAGTAGTCGTATTTCGAGCTACCGTTTCCAAGCCAGTTAACTGAGGCATTTTGCTTTTTCATTGTTTCAAGGAACATATAGTCGCCAACAACCTGGTTACCTACCGAACCGTAAGAAGCACGGAGCTTACCATTGTTGAGCCATTCCTTGGTGCTCTGCATGAATGATTCTTCAGAGAAACGCCAACCGGCAGAGAACGATGGGAAGAATGCCCACTGGTCGTTCTTCGGGAATTGGCTCGAACCGTCGTAACGGCCATTGAGCTCGATAAGGTAGCGGCCCTTATAGTCATAGTTCACGCGAGCGAAGAAACCTGCCGAACCCTTGTGAGTGTGGCTGTGGCTGTAGGCATAGTCAGAGTCGGTGAGAGCAAGTTCCGGAAGATTCTCATCGAGAAGGTCGTGACGTTCGTAGTAGAGATATTCGTAGTCATCCTTGTCGACGTTAGCACCCAAAAGCGCGCTAAAGTTGTGATCCTTGTTGAAAGTCTTTGCATAGTTGAAGTATGCATTGAATATCTGGTTGGTGTAGTCAGAACGCGATGATTCAACGAAAGTGGTGGTGTTGAGAGTTGCAATCTGCGGATTCACACCCCATGTGTTGAGAACTGTACTTGGCAGACCTACGCCTTTATATTTAGTATGCTTCTTGATGAAGGTGTAGTCGGCGTTGAATGTAAGGCCATTCTTGAGGTCAACCTTTGCAAATGCATTAAGGCGAAGGTTATTGCCTTTGTTATAGGCTTCACCGGCAGTCTTACGGAAACCGATGAGCTGACGGCCTTCAACTTGCTGACCGTCTTCGTCGAGGATATAGCCCCAAGGGCCGAAGAACGAACCCCAGCGCCATGCATACTGATAAGAACCCTGGCCGCGAACATACGGATAATCGTACGAACGGTCGTTGTAGCTTGTGCGAACACCTACCTGAAGCCAATCGGTTGCCTGAGTGGTGATGTTGGCTGTCAAGTTGTAGCGGTTCAATACGTCGGGGTTGAAGTTCATCAAGCTCTGACGGCGGTTGTAGTTACCGCTGATGTAGAAGTTAGTCTTGCCAGAAGTACCCGAGATTGACAGGTTGTGGTTCTGCGATGGTGCAGCATTGTTGAAGATGATGCCGGCAACATCCCAGTTGGCATAGTAACCGTACTGGTCGTAGTCGTCGCCGAATACCATTTCGCGATAGCCGGTCTTTGTGTCGCCATGCTTTTCAATCCATTTATACATACCGCTCTGGAACTGTTCGCTGTCGAGATACATACCGAACAATTCACTTGCCAGACCCTGACGGTTGTTAACGTCGATAAGGGCTTGAACCTGAGTGGGCACGTTTGGATATGAAGGAGTGGTGGTTGCCTGGCTCCAGCCAAAGTTGTCGTTGTAAGAAATCTTCACGCGGTCAACCGATTTACCGGTCTTTGTTGTAACCAAGATTACACCGAATGCAGCGCGAGTACCGTAGATTGACGATGAAGCGGCATCCTTGAGCACCGAGATGCTGGCAATGTCGTCGCCGTTGAGATATGTGAGGTCATCAACAGGCACACCGTCAACAATGTAAAGCGGTTTCGAAACGCCACTGTTTGACAGAGTACCGATACCACGAATCACAACGTCGGCACTTGCATTGATGTCACCGTTAGAGTTCAAGATGGTAAGACCCGGAACATTACCTTGGAGGGCCTTCATCACGTCGGTTTCACTCTTCGATTCAAGCGACTTGTTCACGTCGACTGTGCTTACCGCACCGGTGAGGTTTACTCGTTTCTGAGTACCGTAACCTACGGCAACAACTTCGTCGAGAACATTGGCATCGGCAACGAGAGTAATCTTCTGGCCGTTCTGGGCCTTTACTTCTGCCGTCTTGTAGCCTACATAGCTCACTGTGAGTGTGGCACCCGGAGCTACCTTGAGAGAGTAGGCACCATTGATGTCGGTGGCTATACCGCGCTTGGTACCCTTTTCCAATACACTTGCGCCGATTACCGGCTCTCCATCTGCATCAACTACAGTTCCGCTAACAGTAACTGTGGCTTGCGATGCAACAGCTCCTTGTGGTTCGGGAGATGCATAGGCAGTTCCGCTCCAGAATAATGCTCCACAAGAAAGCAACAGCGTTAAGATTAGATGTTTTTTCATAAACAATCTGTAATAGTGGATATGTTAATTATTAATATTTGTGCTTCACATCTACGAGTGAATTGATTGCTCGTTACAAATTTCTTTGCCTTTTGGAAGACGCTCTACACGTTAACTGTCTCTATTTTTGTTTTGTTATCGACTTCGTTTTACTGTTCTCTCGCCACGGTGCAACGCTTTGCTATGGCACATGGTTCACAGATTTAAGGTGAGCATTGGCTTCTTTTTCCAATTTTCTCACAAGCTTTCACGATTGTTTCACCTGGCAAACTTGTGTTGCATCGTGTGAATTATCGTAAACATCTTATTGCAAATATATACACCATTTTCCTTCTTTCCTAAATTTGTAATCACTATTTCCGCCAAAATGTTTGGAATTTAAGTTTATTTAATTGTTATATACATATTTTCGATATTTCCAACTGTAAGCATTTTACAACTGCCCATATTCTGCAACGTAAATTAATACATTATTATAATAGTAGAGCTGCAACGCCACCACAAAGATAAGCCACAGCTACCCCATCGCACCGCGATAACCGCCACTTCCACGGCTCACCGAGGTATTCATTTGCTTTTCACAGCAAAGCCACGTAATTTTGCAATGGAAACCATCCGACAATGGAACTGCGAAGCATCGACAGCACCCAAAGGGTGATGAAGCACTACCAGGCCTACCTGCTCACCGAGCGCGGCCTGTCGCGAAACACCGCCGAGGCATATTCCAACGACGTGATTAAACTCGTGGGCTATGCCGAAGCGGAGGGAATCGCCATTGCCGACATCTCCGATACCGACATCCACTCGTTCCTCGCAACCATGCACGACGTGGGCATTGCGCCGCGTTCGCAGGCACGCATAATCTCCGGACTGAAATCTTTCTTCAAATATCTGAAGATGGAGCACTACATCGACCACAACCCGGCACGACTGATTGAGACGCCACGGCTGGGACGGCATCTGCCCGAGGTACTAACACTCGACGAGATTGACCGGATGGTGGAAGCCATAGACTACTCAAAGGCCGAAGCGCCGCGAAACCGCGCCATCATAGAGACCCTGTACGGCTGCGGGCTACGCGTCTCGGAGCTGACTTCGCTCCGGATTTCGCAGATTTTTGCCGACGATGAATACATCAGCATCATCGGAAAGGGGAACAAGCAGCGGCTGGTTCCGATATCGCGGGTGGCACTCGATGCCATCGACGAATACCGCAATGGCTGGCGCTCCGGACTCAACATTGCCCGCGGCGCCGACGATGTGCTGTTTCTCAACCGACGCGGCGCCCCGCTGACACGGGTGATGATTTTCTATATTGTGAAACAGCTGTGCGAGACAGCCGGGATAAAGAAAACCATAAGTCCGCACACCTTGCGCCACTCGTTTGCCACTCACTTGCTCGAAGGTGGAGCCAATCTGCGTGCCATCCAGCAAATGCTTGGCCACGAAAGCATAACAACCACGGAAATATATGTACACATCGACCGCGAACAGCTCCGAAAGGAAATATTACGCTATCATCCGCGTAATAACAAAAAAAATGTATAATTTAGCGGCTCAAAACATTAAACTTCGTCATGAATCAACTGCTCTCAGCCGAACAACGTGTTGACATAGCCAAACGATGCACATGGACAGGTTTTGCCGTCAACGGACTGCTTTCAGTGCTCAAAATACTGGCAGGTTTCATCGGCCATTCAGGCGCAATGATTGCCGACGGCATCCACTCGGCTTCCGATTTCATCACCGATATCATCGTGGTAGTGTTCATCGGCATTTCAGGCCGCGGTGCCAACAAAGAATACCGCTACGGACACGGCAAATTCGAGACGTTCGCCACATTCCTCATCAGCGTGGCGCTGATGGCTGTGGCTGTGGGAATCTTTATCGACGGACTCCACAAAGTGATCCATGTGATTAACGGCGAAGCTATTGCCACACCCACAATGATAGCTCTGGTGATGGCGGCTGTTTCGATTATCGCCAAGGAAGCGCTTTACCAATACACTTCGCGCGTGGGGAAACGGCTCGACAGCGCCGCCGTGATTGCCAACGCATGGCATCACCGCAGCGACGCATACTCCAGTATCGCAACCCTCATTGGTATAGGCTGCGCTATGGCTTTGGGCGACCGATGGGTGGTGCTCGACCCGCTTGTGGCTATGGTGGTAAGCGGCTTCATTGCTTTCGTGGCAGGCCAAATCGGAATTCCTGCCGTCAAGGACCTGCTGGAGGTGTCGCTCCCCGACGAAGTCAATGCCGAAGCTCGCCAATGTATCGCCGCTACCGAGGGTGTTATCACTTTCCACCAACTGCGCTCGCGACGTAACGGAATTGTTTTTGTTTTCGACTTCCATATTAAAGTCGACCCGCGAATCTCAGTTACCGAGGCTCATCGCATTTCGTCGAACGTGGAGAAGAACCTCGATGCGCACTTCCCGAACTGCATCGCTTATATCCACATCGAGCCATATCGCAACGAAAGGATTCTCGACGACGGAAGTTGCATCGACTAACCTAATCAATCATTTTTTCTGTTGATTGTGGCGGTTTTCGCAATCGCCACCCATATTTTGCACACTATATTTGCGGTGAAATCGCAACAAATCTCATAGCATGAACAAAAACATTCACACACTTTACGCAGCACGATACCGCGACAACAAAGAACACGGATTCGGCAAAGAAGCCGAAATTTGCATCGGTCTTCGCGAGAAAAACGAGCGATTAGCTGCTGCTTGCCACCCAGCGACACTGCTCAAAATCGATGACGGATTCCGACTTATCGGCATCGATACACGCGACGACACCGACAATTTTCTTGTTGCCCGTGGACGCGACATTTACTGGTGGGCGTCGATTCACGACAATACTCCCACACTCTACCCCGAACGATATATCTGCACCCTCTCCGAAGAGCCTGAAACAACGATAAAATCAGGCAATTTCATGGTGGTATTCACATCAAGGGGATGCGAATACCTGCACTTCGACGGCACCGAATATGTGCATCTACGAATTGACGACGCTCTGCCAACGCTAATCATTACAGCCGGCGAAAGCTACGATATCACCGAACAAATTGGCCAAACGAGTTTCAAAATGGGCTACGAATCGTGGACTCGGCCACTCGGTTCCGACGATACCGAAACCATACGCAAACGAATGGTAAAAGCAATCGGTGCAATCGAGAGTTTTGCCCGAGCGTCGGGACGATTCATTCAGCCCATCGTGGTACGATACGCAATCCGGCTTTTCGACGGCTCGATGCTCTGGGCTTCGGCGCCGGTGATTATCGGCAGCGGAGTGCAAGGAAATGCGATGACATCGGCAAAAACAATAAGCAGCGACGGTGTTTTCACCGGGATAGAACCGATGACAATATCGATGAAATCGTATGGAATTGCCATTACACCAATAAAGGGAATCGCTCCGCAATGGAAGCACCTTATCCGCTCGGTCGATATATACTACGCTGAAGCAAAAAACGTAGTTAACACCGAAGCCATCGACTACCGCTGCAGCTCATCAACGGCCGGCTCCACAAACCCCACGTTTGCTGCTCGGTTCATCACAAAATCGGAGGCAGTAGTGGCAACCGAATTGGCTAATGCCGAAGAGTGGAAACTGATGGCCCAGATTACCGATATCAGCGGAATCACCGAAGGAAATTGGCATGGTGAAGCACTGGCTCAATGCCGCGACAATATCGTTGAGGGTATCAATACGCTTATCACATATCGACGAAGCAACACTGAACCGGTAGTTGACTACAACGAATTCAGAAAGGCAACAACATGGGCGGCCGTAAGTGCTATTCCCACTTGCACCACATCCGACGGCAATGTAGCCCATCTTGGCGGTGGCAGCCGTCGACTGGTTAATCGATGGAGCGTTTCATCGATGCTATCGAAAAAAATTGAAGCATCAGAAGCCAATGTATGCACGTCTGTGAAAATCAACTCGGCAGATGGCGAACGCATAATAGTCTCCACCGAGAATATGCCGGTTTCATCGCTGGTTCTCTCGCCAATGATTGCAGTGCCATTTGCCGATGCCACCGAGATTTCAATCACCATTTACAACGATGGAACCGTGTATTCGTTCACATCACCGCTATCGCGGAGCAAGAGCGGTGAATACTCTTACTGCATCGCCGATAGTCTCGATGGCACCGAAGTTTCCGACACTTCATCAGCATTCATTATCCCTGCCGAGGTGGCGCCAATCGAGGCGTGCAGCAACACCATCGTTGAGCTGAATGTGGGCAATCCGCTTACCACGCTGCGCAGCATCAGCATCCCGGGCAGCGTGGTGGCAGTAGCAGCCGCAAGGGTGCCGGTGAGCGCCAATATCTTCGGGCGCTATCCGCTTTACGCTTTCGCCGACAATGGGATTTTCGCCGTTTCTACCGAGAAAAATGCGGCATCACCGAGAAAAATCAGCGAACTGGCAACCACTTCGGCCGACACTATCTCCGAAACCGACAAAGGGGTGTTTTTCATTGCCAACGACTCACTGTATCTGCTCAGAGGAAGCAGCGCAGTGTATTGGACAAAGCACATCGGAATCACAGCGATGGCATATTGCGGTGTCACCGACGAAATTTGGGGCAGAAAGCCCGATGGAACAGCAAGAATTATCCAATCGAGTGCACGGCATTTCGACTTGCCAATCAATGTGGATTTCTTCTGCCGTCAATCGGCATCAGAGCTGTATGCCGTGACTTCGTCAAACGAGGTTATATGCCTCGGTCGAGAATCGTCGGCCGATGTAAATGTCCATTACCTCTCCTATCCGATCATAATAGGGCGTCGGCTGTCGGAAATACGATGGAATCTGTTCGGCGACAACGTGGATGTGCAGCTCACTCTATACGGTGAAAACGGCGAAAGCTGTCATGGTCATGCCATCAATGAAATCACCGTGAAAGGCACGGTAAATGTGCCGCTGCACATCCCGCTGCTCACCCATTGGTTCCGGACCGTAAGGGTTGAAATAGAAGGAACGATGTCGGCGGGCAGTAGCATCTACAACGTGGAGATTATATAGCAAAAGCCGCAGAAATTGCCGGTGCTTTCGGCATTTTCTGCGGCCCAATCTTAGAATTTGGAAACATCAGAATGGTTTCTCGTCGGTTCCGGCAATATCCTTGTATAAGGCATTTGCCAAGCGCGAAGCACCGATGCGGAAATATTCGTTGGTAAGCCACTGCTCGCCAAGCACCTCTTTCACGATGGTGTAGTAACGGACTGCATCGGCTGTTGTGGATATCCCCCCCGATGCCTTGAAGCCTATCATCACCCCATGCTTGTCGTAGTAGTCCTTTATGCACTGGCACATCACATAGGCAGCCTCAACTGTGGCCCCATCGTAGATTTTCCCGGTAGATGTCTTTATGAAATCGGCGCCCGAATACATCGACAGCACCGCTGCTTTCTTGATATTCTCGGCTGTACGCAACGACCCGGTCTCGAGTATCACTTTCAGCCGTGCGTCGCCGGCACTCTGCTTTATTTCCGATATCTCGTCGGCTATTTCCTCGTAGCAGCCATCGGCAAACAAGCCCAACGGGAACACTATGTCGACCTCATCGGCACCGTCCGACACTGCAAGTGCCGTTTCGGTGGTTTTCACCTCAAGACGCGCCTGCGACGATGGGAAATTGGCCGAGCAAACCGCCACATTTACCTCGCTTACCTCAAGCACCGAACGCACCACCGGTGCAAAATTGGCATACACGCATATGGCTGCCACATTCTGCAGCTCCGGATGCTCCTCCTCAAAACGGTTCACACGCTGGGTGAACGCTGTCACCGATGTCTCACTGTCGGTCGACGACAAAGTGGTGAGGTCGATGCAGTTAAGCAGAAACTTATACACCTCTGGGGTGCTGTTCTCTGCTACATGCTTGGCCAGCAGTTCGTTCACTTGGGCGCTAACCACTGCATCGTCGGTTTCAACATTGCACTGGTCGATTGCTTGCTGATATTTGTCGGGAGACTGTGCTCCACCCACGGTTTCATCGCTAAAATATTCCATAATTCATTCTATTGTTTTAATTTTTCGTTGTTGATATGCCGAGTGGCATCGCGGTTGGTTTTCTTCTCGATATTGCGGCGCAAAGCCTCGTCAAGGTCAATGCCGGTTTGGTTGGCAATGCACATCACCACCCACAGCACATCGGCAAGCTCATCGTCGAGGCATTTCCCGGCATCCGATTCCTTGCTCGATTGCTCGCCGTAGCGGCGTGCCATTATACGCGCCACCTCACCAACCTCTTCGGTGAGGATGGCCATATTGGTGAGCTCGTTGAAGTAGCGCACTCC
>JBJEKE010000273.1:0-9826 GCA_051878475.1 Muribaculaceae bacterium
TTGATTCAAGGAGTTGGAATCCGCCTAAGTTTGAATTGTTGGTTCCGGTTAGGTAGTACCGGCCGTTTTCCACGAAAATTGTGGGGTCGGCCCATGGGATTGTTGAACCGGGTGCAAGACGTTCTTCGGCACCGGATGTCAGTGCCAATGATGTGAATATGATTGCTGTGAGCAGAGACGATTTCATAATTATTGCTTTAGTTATATGCAAATATATGCATTCGAGCATAATAGTCAAAGGGCTGCCGCAAGAATGTGGTGCGACAGCCCTTTTTCGGGATATTAATGATGATTATGGTTTACTTAACGATGTGGGGTACAATCACGCTGTCGCCGTCAACCGAGATGTCGTAAACGCCTGTTTCCTCGTTCTTGTTGAAGTTGAGGGGCACAATGCGGGTACGGCGTGGAGAAACCACGGTGTCGCTGTAGTGAACGTGGTAAACGTAGTAAGGACGTCCGTCGAGGCCGGTGAAGAGGTCGCCGTGTCCCGAGCCGTTTTCGCCAACGATGTTGCGATGGATAACCGGGTTGCCGGCATATTTTGTCCATGGGCCTTTAGGCGATGGAGCAGTTGCAACGCCAACTGCATAGTCGGGGTTTAGGAAGTGGTTAGCCGAGTAGGTCATGTAGTACACACCGTCGAGCTTGAACACTGTCATGCCTTCCATGATTGGGTCCCAACGGCCGTCGTCGGTTTTCTCCCATGGATCGGTGTTCTTGAAGCACTGAACGAGAGTGGCGGTGTCAACACTGTCGGTGGCCATGTCGTATTCGCCGCACCACAGGAAGTTGCCATGGTCGAAGCGAACATGATACAGGTAGTATTTTCCGTCGTCGTCGCGGAACAGGAACGGGTCGATGTTCTTCTCAGAGCCGTCGATAGGACGTACACGCTCTTGAACGAATGGGCCGGTGAGCGAGTCGCTCTTTGCCACTGCCACCTGCTCGTTGGCGGTGTAGAACATGTAGTATTTGCCGTCTTCCTTATAGATTTGCGGAGCCCAGAACCCTTTGTTGCCAAACACGTTATCGCCTTTCTGGAGCACGAAAAGAGCGGAGTCGCCTTTCACGTATGTCCAGTTTTCGAGGTCGGTCGATTCCAGGAGCTGGAATCCGGTGTTGCCGTGGTCGGTGCCGGTGAGGTAGTATTTGCCGTTTTCAACGAAGATGGTTGGGTCGGCGCAAAAGATTTCTTGAGGCTCGGCGTTGGCTGTTTCGGTTTTTGCCGAGTTGACGCACGAACCTATTGAAAGTGCGCCGGCAACTGCAAGTGCAGAGAGTGTGATAGATGAATTTAAGTTCATGTTTATTGGTTGTTTAATTGTTAGAGTTCCCTTTGTGATAGTATAGGATTCCATTCAGTGGAGCGTGGTAGTTGGCGCTGCCGAAAGCAATCTGCGATGCTGGCATGTTTGCCAGGTCGATGGAAGCCAGTTGTTTGCCGTCGACAAACAAGTGCAGAGTGTTGCCGTCGCGCACGCAGCGCAGGTTGTAGGTGGCGCAGAGAGCCTCATCGATGTCGATGGTGTAGATGTGACGTTGGGTGTCGGCGCCTTCCTTGTTGATGAATCGCAGCCCTTCGGCTTCAATTCCGTTGGTGGCGAGGATGCTGTAGCGTGGATTGGCATCTGTTGTGGCTTCTGAAGCGTCGATGGTAGTGTATCGGCCGTCGGTGCCCAGTCGCTCTATATTGAAGAAGTTGAACATGTTGTCGGTGAAGCGGCCGTTGTCGGAAATGTCGTGGCGGTCGAGCACAATGTTGTCAATCCATAGTTTAGTGTTGAATCGATAGCCTTTCTCCACCATGTCGGTGTATTTTACGTCGGGATAGATGGTACGACGTCGGCTGAGCGGCAGTTGCTGGCTTGCTTTTACCTTGCCTTTAACTGTGGTTTCCACTTCGAGCATGCGAGTTGAGCCGTTGAATGTCACCTTTATGTTGTTCTTGTCGTCGATGTAAACGGGGAAGCACGACGCCATGCGGTCGGGCGCGAATCCGTAGAGCTGGAACGAGAGTTCGTAGGCGTTAAGCGGTTCGCCGTCGATTGTTTTGGTATCGGGCGCGAGGGTGATTGAGCGGTCGTCGAATCCGATGGTGTAGATTGTGCCTTCGAATTTCGATGCATCGTTGTTGGCAAATGTTCCGGCCACACCGGCAGTGGCAGGAATAGCATCGGTGAATATGTGCTGGCCTGGAGCCGGGATTTCGTCAAGCATTACTTTCAGCGTTGAGCCGTCGCGTTCAACTCTTATGTTGTGCGACACACCGAAGCGGAATCCGTTCGGTAGGTCGAAGTATTGCGATTTAGCCTCGCCGTTGACCACTGTGGCCAGATACCATTTGGCTGAAGCGGCATCGATGCCCACGCGTGCGTAGTTAGCATCGTCGGCCCACCATGCAATGATTCCGGCGTTGTCGTTGGTGGTCACCCACGATTCGGCAATGTAGGCCTTGGCAGCCTGTGCCTTGAACGGGCCGGCAGCCGAAGTGGCTTCAACGGTGCCGAATGTAGGCGCCGATGGCGATGGATGGTATCCTTGGGTGTTAGGCCCGGTGATGCCGTCGACGTAGAGTGTGCGGTCGAAGAAATGCACGCGGTCGATATACTGGTCGCGACGATGAATGTTGCTGTTGGCCATATAGATAAGCCACCATTCGAATCCATTGGGGCCACGGAGAATGTTTGGCTGGCCCGGGGTGAGGTGAATGTCGTCGGCAGTGTCGTCGGCAAGGTCGAGCAGAGCCACATCGAAGTAGTTGTTACGGCGGGCACTGTGGGTTTCCACCGTCAGCAGGTTCTCGCCCTTCAGCAGGACCTTACGTTGGGCAGCGTCGAGGTTGATAATGCGATAGTCGGCCTTGTCGGTTTCGTAGATTACTGTGCCGTTGAGAGCAATGCGGGTATATCCCATGTTGGTGACTCTCAGTGCCAGATTACCTTCGTTGCCAGAGGCGTTGAAGCGCTTGCGGATGTACAGTTCCGGCTCGTTCCAGTCGGTGAGTTTGCGCAGCACGGTCGAGCCTTTTATGTCGTTGCTGGCAAAGCAGCCTGGGGCCGATTCCCAGCCGGAGTCGTCAAAACTGACCGATTGCCAATTGTCGGAAGGCTTGGCGCATGTGTACAGGAAATCGGGGTTGTAAGTGCCGTTGTAGTAGCGTAGAATGTCGGTGTTGTTGTGTTCGAGCGTGGTGTAGTTGTTGCCGAGCACGGGATAGCTGTATTTGTTGCCGGTGTTGAATGATGTAGGCGAGTTGGCCTGAGCTACACCGAGCTGATAGTTGCCCCATGTGCCACCGGTGTGGTTGGCATTGTACATCATATAGTAAGTGTCGCGGTATTTCATCACCCATGGGCCTTCAATCACCTTGTTGTCCATGGTTTCCCATGTGTCGGGCTGCGAGGAGAAGATGTAGAAAGGGTGGCCGTCGAATTCGCGTGGGTTTTTCATTTTGCGGCACCAGATGGTGTTTCCGTCGGTGAAACGTACCATATACAGGTAAAGCGAGCCGTCGTCGTCGACAAAGAGTTTTGGGTCGATACGGTTGTCGAGCCATGTAGTCTTGTCGGGCTCGTTGTAAGGGCCCATTGGGTCCTGTGCCTCAGAGTGTACGGTGTGTACTGCGTGAAGGTCGCGCCCCCAGTAGTTAACCGACCAATATACGTTGATTGTGCCGTTAAGGTAAACGAAATCGTTGGAATGAATCTGGTTGTCGCCGCAACCTGAGCCGCGGCTCCAAAGGTTATCCATGTGGATGGCATGCACAGGTTTGGTCCAGTTAACCAGGTCGGACGACACATAAATGTTGCCGTCGGTGCGGCATCCGCCAAGATAGTACTTGCCGTTGTAGCGAAGCACACCAATGTCGGCTACATTGTCGAGAATAGGATTCGGAATGTTCTGTGCCGATAAAGCAAGTGTTAATACAGAAATGATGGTTAGTAAGGTTAATCTCATGATTTTGGTTTGATTAATGGTTGCAAATTTAAAGAAAACTATTTTATGATTGTTATTTGGATTCATTATTTTTCAATTGTTGCTGCTGATTGTGATATTCGGTAGGAGTAACTCCAAATTCTTTCTTGAATGCTTTCGAGAAGTAATTTGGGTCGGCGAATCCTATTTTGTAGGCTGTTTCCGACACGTTGTATCCCTCGGCGAGCAAAGAGCAGGCGTGGGCGAGGCGTTTCTTTCTAATGTAGTCACCGGTGGAAATGTCGAGCAGGGTTTTCATCTTCACGTGCAGCAGGCTACGGCTAATGCATAGTTTTTCGGTTATGTCGGCAATCGAGAAGTGGTCGTTGCCTATGTTCTGCTCGATGATATCATTAATCTGGTCGATGAATTCCTTGTCGAATTTGCTCAGGTGTTCGAGGTCGTCGGCGTCGGGCTCCTTCTGGTCGAAGATTTTCTCGCGCAGTTGCTGACGGGCCTTAATGGCGTTGTTCACCTGCAGTTCAAGGATTGCAGGGTCGAACGGCTTCTGCACATAAGCCTCTGCTCCGCTTTCGTATCCTTCCATCACATCTTTGGTATCGCTTTTTGCAGTTAGCAGAATCACCGGGATATGCGAGGTGGATACATTGCCTTTCAGCCGCTTGCACAGTTCGTTGCCGTCCATAATCGGCATCATCACGTCGCTGATAACCAAGTTGATAGGCTCTGATAGGGCTACATCAAGCGCCTCCTTGCCGTTGGTGGCAGTGAATATGTTGTAATTTGGCGAGAAAATGTCGGCCAGTAGTTGCAGCATCTCCTCGTTGTCCTCCACCAGCAGAATTGAGAATAGAGGCTTGGTGTCGGGCTTAGCCGGTTTCGATGCATTGGCCGATGCCAGTGCCGGGGTGGTGTATTCGTATCGCTCGATTGGGATAACCATTTTGTCGGGCGCGATTTTCGATGTTTCGTCGAAGGCTTCGGCCGACACATTAAGGTCGACGGTAAATGTGCTGCCCACTCCGATTGTGCTATGCACTGCTACCGAGCCTTTGTGGATGGTGGCAAGTTTCTGCACCAGAGCCAACCCCAGGCCCCATCCCTTGCTGCTCTTGTTGTGGCCGCGCTTGGTCTGGTAGTATCGGGTGAATATGTTCTGCTGTTCTTCGGCTGCGATGCCGATACCGGTGTCGGCCACGGCGATGCGCAGATGGGTGAATGAGTCGCCGTTTTCGAAAATTGAGGCGCTCACCGAAATCTTTCCGCCGGGCGATGTAAACTTGATGGCGTTCGACATCAGGTTGTTGACAATGCGTTCGACGTAAGCGGGCGAGAACCATACCTCTTCGCCGTTGTCCTCAAAGTGAGTGTAAAGCTGCAGTTGGCTTTCGGAGATGATTTCGGAGAACAGCTGTACAATGTTGGCAACGAATTGCACCGGGTTGCCTTTCTGGATGTAGAATCGGAACGTGCCCGATTCCATTTTGTTGAATGTTACGAGTTCGTCAATCAGTCCCACCATCTTTTCGGCGTTTTTGATGGCGGCATCAAGTTTCTCGGATGCGTCGGGCTGCAGGGTGTAGTGCTGCGCAATATATTTCAGCGGCACCATGATTAGCGACAGCGGGGTTTTCAGTTCGTGTGAAACTGTGGTGAAGAAATCGAGTTTCAGCTGGTTTATTTCCTCGAGTTTCTCCTTTTGCAGGTTTGCAATTCTCACATCGTTGCGGTCCTTGATACGTGCATTGGCAATTCTGATGGCCAGGATTATGGCCAATGCGATTACTATGAGATAAAGGGAATAGGCCCAGCCCGATTGGTAGAATGGAGGTCGGATTACGATTGTTATTTGCTTGGTGGGCTCTTCGTCCCAGCCTATGTTGGTGTTGTTGGCACGGATTTGGAGCGTATATTCGCCGGGGCTGAGGTTCGAGCCCACGAATTTGCGTTCAGTGCCCACGTTGCGCCATTCCTTGTCGACACCCACCAGCCGCACCTGATAGTTTATTGAATTAGAGCTACCAATTGCCACCACAGCATATTCGATGCTGAACGAGCGTGATTGGTTGTAGGATAGTGTAATCGATTCGGTATCGTCAATGTTTTGAGCTATGGGAGAGCCTTCGGTGAGCGATGTCTGAGGGATGTCGTCGATAGTAAGGCGGCGCAGATGTACCTCGAATTGCTGGTGATGTGTAGATATCATTGCTGGATTGAACGAAATCAGGCCGTTCACACTGCCGAAGTAGAGCATTCCGTTCGAGGCAAGTATTCCGGAGGCGAAGTTGAATTGGTTTGAAGGGATGCCGTCCTCGGCGGTGAAACGGGTTATCTCGTTGCGGGTGCGGTTATATCGGTAAAGACCTTGGTTGGTAGAGAACCACACGCAATTAGAGTTGTCGGCAATGATGTTGCACACGGTGCAGTTAAGCAGTGTCACATCGAGGGTGAGCTGTGTTGGAGTTTGTGAATTCTTGTCGATGAACTGCACGCCGTTGTTGTTTGTGCCAATCCAGATTGTTCCGTCGTCGGATTGGAACAGACAGGTTATATATTTGTCGGTAATGGAGTTTTCGCCCCATTCGATTATTTCGTTGGTGCTCGTGTCGATGCAGAACAGACCGAAGTTACGGGTTCCCACCCACACGTTGTCGTTGTTGTCGACAAGCATGCAATATATGAAGTCGAAGTCGAGAGCCGGATGGTTCGGTTTTACGAACGACTTTGTTTCGGGGTTGAATTTGCGCAGTCCTTGTGTTGTCCCTACCCATATGGTGCCGTTATGCTGCTTTACAGTCTGGAAGATAGCATCGGATGGAAGGCCGGTGTTGTCCTTTGGCAGATATCGGTTGTATTGGTGGGTTTTGAGGTTGTAAGTGAACAGACCGTTTCGGAATGTTCCAATCCAGATGGTCGACATTTCGTTGTCGAGGAAAATATCATGGATGTTGTGACCCAGCGACGGTATTTTGTCGAAAAGGCCAATCTGCCCTGTGGCAGTGTCGAGGATATTCAGGCCGCCATCCTCCGAAGCAATCCAGAGTGTTCCCGGCACAGGTTCAATGATTTTGCGGATGGCTTTTCCGCGCAGGTTGTTGTTGCTGTAGCCCGGTTCAATCCAGTTGAACAGTTCGTTTTTCTTCAGCAGTACGTTGATGCCGCCGAAGTATGTGCCCACCCAGATATTTCCGTCGCGGTCGCAAAGGATATCGTACACGGCATTGTCGTTGAGCTTGTTTTTATCGACGAAGTTTTGGCGGATAATTTCAATCGATTCATCGGGGTTGATTATGGTGAGTCCTTTTTCGGTGCCGAGCCATATTCGGTGGCTTTGGTCCTCGGTGATTTCGCGCACTGTGCCGTCGGAAATATCGTTGGGATGGTATATTTTCGATATTCCTTTAGCCAAATCAATCCACATCACGCCGTCGCCGTTTCGGCCCACCCAGAGTCGGCCCCATGAATCGAAAAACAGTGGGACAATTCCGTCGAAACCGGTGAGGAAATCGGAAAAGTATTCCGAATTAATCTGAGTGGCTTGGCTCAACGTTGGGTCATAGTACATTATCGAGGTGTTGCTGGCAACGAAGAGATTGTCGTTCGAGTCGAGTGCTGAAGCAATTATGTAGTGTTCGGGGCGTCGCTCTACATTGACAATGCACTGGTTTTCTTCGTCGTACCAAGCCATACGTTGTCCGGTGAACAGGATTTTACCGCTGGATGTCTCGATGATTGAGTTGATGCGCTTGTAGTCGCCTGTAAATGTTTTAAAGTTGTTCGATTCAGGGCGGAAAAGGCATATGCCCTTGTCGGTAGCCACCCAAATGCGGTTGCGGGAATCCTCAAACAGGGCAGTGATTGTGTTGTGAGGCAGCGAGTTGGGGTTGTTTATATCGTTGAAGTATGAAACAATCTCGTAGCCATCGTATCGTTGGAGCCCGTTTCGGGAGCCAATCCAAATCTCGCCCTTGTGGTCCTGCATCAGGTGTTCCACCTGTTGATGCGACAGTCCTTCGTTGCAGGTGATGTGTATAAACCGGTAACTGTTGTTTGCCGACATCGCAAGCGATGCCAGCAACAACAGTATCGGTAACATTTGTCGGATTAATTTGTACATCAGGGGCTTGGATTGGTGACAATTATTTTATCACTATTTTACGGGCAACAGTGGAGTTGTCGGCATTGGCAATTCGCAGAATGGCGATGCCGCGGTAGCTGCCGGCGGGGAGAGTGCACTGGAGCGACATTGGGGAAGAGGTGGCAATGATTGTGCCGTTGGGCGCAATCATTTGGGCGAGGGTAATCACATCGCCGCCAGAGTCGATGTTTACAGCCGATCCGTCATACCATGCCGAAACTGTAGTTGTGCCATCAGCCGTCGGGGCGCTCACTCCGGTGGTGTTTTCGTTAAGTGTGAACTCCATCCAGGTGTGAGAGTTGGCCTTGCCGGCCGGGAGGGCTTCTTCAGAGTCGACAATCGATGTGTAGGTGAGTTCGCTGTCGGTTCGGTTGGCTATGCTGATGTCGGTGCGCAAGGTCCGGTTCACCGGTGGGGTGTCGCATCCAAGCATGCTCCATGGAATCGCAGCCTCGATAATGTAATACGACGATTTCAGAGTAACGACTGATTGAATCTGGCTGGTGATGTCCGACTTCACCCATTTTCCGGCGTTGGTGCCGGCGATGGTGCTGCCGCTACGCAGGGTTACAGTTCCGTTCAAGTCGAAGAAGAATCGGTAAATACCGTCGATTGGGTAGTCGGTACAGAGATTGTCGAGGTCAAGCGACAGGTATACACCGTCGTTGTCCGACTTGTCGCTGATAATCGTCTTGTCGAAGACTGTAGCTATGAAATAAAGGTTTTGACTGTCATAAAGATAGTCAAAATATTTGGTTCCACGTTTTGTGCTGCCCATTTTAACTTGTCGGCCGAACTTCTCGGTCCAGTCGTCGTGGAAATCGCCGTCGATTGCCGGAGTGCCGTAATTTGCCGAGAATGATTTCATGGGGCGCCCTTTAATCATTTCAATGCCGTTGATGGTCTGTCCGACGGCGGCAATTGTTCCATCGCTGATGTGGGCCACCGAAATCCAGGTGGCGTGCTCGTTCATGGGCATGTCGAATGGGGCGGTGATTGCCTTGAAGTTACGTACGTCCTTGTCGCCCACTGCCACATACATGTCGTAGTAGTCGAGGTCGAGGTTCAGCCCCTCGCGGTCGCCGTAGTCGCCCATCCATCCCATGGCATATTCGCCTGTTTCGGGGATATGGCACACGTAAGGGCCGTGAGAGCGCGAAGTGGCGTTGACTTTCGGGTTCTCGAAAGCGATTTCGCGGCGCGAACTGTTGCCGTCAACGTATCCGCTGGTCCAATTGTCCTCGAGAGTGGTGCGGATGGTAGTGGCGCGGAAGCCGGAATAGCCCGGATGTCCGTAGTCCTCGATGGTATATACAATCTCGCCGGCTTCGGTGATAACCGGCACCGGCATTCCGTCGCGGCATCCGGCACGATATGAGGTTATGATAGGCTCGGTCCAGGTGAATCCGCCGTCAAACGAGCGGCACACCACTATATCTTGTTCGCCGGTGGTCTTGAACGGGGTTTCGTCGGAGAAATAGCATTGCAGTTCGCCCGAAGGAAGTTCGAGGAATATCGGTTCCCAACAGCCGTTTTCCCACAAATAGTCGCCGGTGTAGATTGTAATCGGTTCGCTCCATGTTTCGCAGTTGTCGGTGCTGCGCCGCAAGGTGATTAGGAACGGATGGTCGGCGCCATATGGGGCGTTTGGCCGTTCGTTATAGCCGATGAGCACTGTTCCGTCGCTCATCTGGAACACTTCGGGATTGGCGACGTGGCGGTTACCGCGAGCCTTGAACAGCACTTTCG
>JBJEKE010000274.1:0-9792 GCA_051878475.1 Muribaculaceae bacterium
CCATTTATACTGCGCTCCACGTAGAGCGCGAAGATGGCTCGACTCTCGTGCTTGAGGTTGAGCAGCACATCGGCGAGGAGACAGTTCGCTGTGTGGCCATGGACAGCACCGACGGCTTACAGCGTGGCATGAAGGTGACAAACACCGAATCGCCTATCACTGTTCCCACCGGCGAACAGGTGAAAGGTCGTCTGCTTAACGTTATCGGACAGCCTATCGACCACTTGAAAGAACTTGAATCCACCGACCGCCGTGCCATCCATCAGCCGGCTCCGGAATTTTCCAACCTGGCAATTGCCACCGAAATCCTTTACACCGGTATTAAGGTAATCGACTTGCTCGAGCCTTATTCGAAAGGTGGTAAAATCGGTCTGTTCGGTGGTGCCGGCGTAGGGAAAACAGTGCTCATCATGGAGATGATTAACAACATCGCCAAGGGGCACAACGGCTTCTCGGTATTCACCGGTGTGGGTGAGCGCACTCGTGAAGGTAACGACCTTCTGCGCGAAATGATTGAGAGCGGTGTTATCAAATACGGCGACAAATTCAAGGAAGGCCTTGAAAAAGGCGAATGGAACCTTGACGACGTCGATATGAACTCGCTGAAGAACTCGCAGGGTACTCTGGTGTTCGGTCAGATGAACGAGCCGCCGGGTGCACGTCTGCGTGTTGCTCTTGCCGGTCTTACTGTGGCCGAGCAGTTCCGCGACCAGGATGGCGGTGGTAAGGATATCCTTCTGTTTATCGACAACATCTTCCGTTTCACCCAGGCTGGTAGCGAGGTGTCGGCTCTTCTTGGCCGTATGCCTTCGGCCGTGGGTTATCAGCCCACTCTTGCCTCGGAAATGGGTAAGCTACAGGAACGAATCACTTCGACCAAGCAGGGTAGTATCACATCAATCCAGGCTATCTACGTGCCTGCCGACGATTTGACCGACCCGGCTCCGGCAACTACATTCAACTTCCTCGATGCCACCACAGTGCTCAGCCGTAAGATTTCTGAGCTCGGTATATATCCGGCTGTCGACCCACTTGAATCGACATCTCGTATTCTCGACCCGCATATCATCGGCGATGACCACTATAACACTGCCCAGGCTGTTAAGCAGTTGCTGCAGAAGTATAACGAGCTTCAGGATATCATTGCTATCCTTGGTGTCGACGAACTCAGTGACGACGATAAGCTCGTCGTGGCCCGTGCACGCCGTGCACAGCGCTTCTTGTCGCAGCCGTTCTTCGTGGCTGAGCAGTTCACCGGTCTGCCCGGTGTGATGGTGCCGCTGAGCGAAACCATCCGTGGCTTCAAGATGATTCTCAATGGCGAAATGGATGAGTATCCAGAACAGGCATTCCTCAATGTGGGTACCATCGACGAAGCCATCGAAAAGGGCAAGAAACTACTTGCCGAAGTTGGTTAATGCATTTACAGAGATAAAGTTATGACGCTTAAGATTATATCGGCAGAAGAAATTGTTTTCGAAGGCGAGGTTCAGCTGGTGACTCTTCCGGGCTCTAAAGGACGTTTCACTGTGCTCGATCACCATGCCTCGATAATCTCGTGCCTGGATGCCGGGACACTCGAATATGTGAGTGACGGTCAACGCAACACGATGAATATTGTTGGCGGGCTCGTTGATGTCGATAACAATGTAGTGTCGGTTTGCCTTTATTGATTTGTTTACGACGATGAAAAGATATTTTCTCATATTGTTAATGTTTGTGGGCTTGGCAGTGTCGCCATTTGTCACAGCTACGGCTTCGGAAGGTGAAGTGGGGAAAGTCGACCCAAAGGAGATAATCTTCGAGCACCTGAGCGACCGTTACGGCTGGGAAGTGCCTTTCTGCCATAGCCAGAGCATTCCGTTGCCAATAATCGTTCGCGACTACACCGGCAGCTGGCATCTTTTCAGCTCGGAACGATTGATGCACGGCGCTGAATACGAAGGATTCCGCATTGCCACTGAGGGGCCCAATGCCAAGCACATAGTGTCGATGCGCCCCGCCGCCGATGGCTCGATGGAGGAATATGCTCCGCTCGACTTGTCAGTAACCAAGAATGTGGCCGGATTGTTCATCTCGGCGCTGGTGGTAGTGCTGTTGTGCCTGAAAGCCCGCAGGTGGTATTGCAAGAATGGCTTTAAGGCTCCTCGCAAGCTCACTGGTATTGTCGAGGTAGTGGTAGAGTTCGTTTATTTTGGAGTAATCCGCTCTATTCTCGGCCCTAAGGCTCGCCGTTTTGCTCCGTATCTGCTCACGGTGTTCTTCTTTATCCTTATCATGAACCTTTTGGGGCTTATCGTGATATTCCCCGGTGGCGCCAACCTTACCGGCAACGTGGCAGTAACTCTGGTGCTTGCCCTGTTCACCTTCGGTTTTACCAACCTGTTGGGTACCAAGCACTATTGGAAGGATATATTCTGGCCCGATGTGCCCATCTGGCTTAAGTGTCCGCTTCCCATAATGCAAACCATCGAGGTGTTTGGTATCTTCACCAAGCCGGCAGCACTCACGGTGCGTCTGTTTGCCAATATGATGGGTGGCCACATGATTGTAATCACCCTTACACTTCTGATATTCATCTTTGCAGCCTTCGGTGCAGCGTTCACCGGAGTGTCTGTGGTGGTGTCAGTGGCATTCTCGCTGTTTATGCTGTTGCTCGATGTGCTGGTGAGCTTCATTCAGGCATACGTGTTCACTATGCTCTCCACCATCTTCATAGCATTGGCTCAGGAGGGCGGACATGAGGAGCATGCAGAGGCAGCGGCCGAACCGGCAAAATAAACTATTTGAATAAAAATAATTTAAAATAAAAATAGAAGTTAAACTCATTAAATTTAGAAGTTATGTTATCAATGATTTTAGCAGTAGAAGCATTATCAGCAGTGGCAGCATGTATCGGCGCAGGTATCGCCGCACTCGCAGCAGGTATAGGAATCGGTAAAATCGGTTCATCGGCCATGGAAGCCATTGCGCGTCAGCCGGAATCGGCAGGCGACATCCGTAGTAACATGATTGTTATTGCCGCCCTCGTAGAAGGTGTGTCGCTGTTTGCTGTTATTGTTTGTATTCTTGCACTGTTCGTATAATCGACTTATATCATGGAATTATTCACGCCCAGTTTTGGCTTGATATTCTGGATGTTCGTAGTGGTGGTGCTCCTGCTGCTGCTGTTGGGCAAGTTTGCCTGGCCGGTGATAGTGAGCACCATCGAGCAGCGTGCCGATCTTATCGACAAGGGTGTTGAGTATGCCGAGAATGCAAAGGCTCAGCTCGACAATGCCAAGGCCGAAGCCGCTGCCTACATCAGCGAAGCCCAGAAACAACAGGCAGAGATATTGCGTGAAGCCGACAGAATAAAGACGCAGATTATCGAAGAAGCCCGCGAGGCAGCCTCCAAGGAAGCCAAGAAGGTTATCGATGCTGCTCAAGTTTCGATAGAGCAGTCACGCAAGGAAGCGGAATTGCAGTTCCGTAACGAAGTGAGTGCCTTTTCTCTGAAAGTTGCCGAGAAGATACTTCGCGGCTCGTTGGAGAGCGACAAGGCACAGCACGATTTAGTAAACAAACTTATCGACGAGGTTGAAGTAAAAAATTAGTGATTTATGAACGACGGACTTATACCCAGCCGTTATGCCAAGGCTCTATACAAATATGCCAAGGAGCAAAAGGCATCGGACGAGGTTTATCAACAGATGAAATGCCTTGAGGGGTCATTCGTTGCTGCTGCATCGTTGCAGGCAGCGGTTGACAACCCATATCTTGCTGCCGACAGCAAGCAGCGTCTGCTGCTCACCGCATCGTCGGCCGGTGTGGAAGGGTGTTTCGACCGTTTCGTGAAATTATTGATAAAAAACAATCGCGTCAACTTTGTAAGAGGCATAGCCCTGGCATATCAGGACATCTATCGCAAGGAGAATGGCATTGTGCGTGTGGTAATCACTACTGCTGCTGCGCTTCCTAAGGCCGATGTCGACAAGATAAAGGCTATCGTAGTTAAAGCCGAGCCGGGCAAGCAACTCGAATTCGAGAACGTCGTTAATCCCGATATTATCGGAGGCTTCACCATTGCAGTGGAGTCGATGCTGCTCGATGCTTCTGTAAAGAATGAATTAAAGAAATTGCGTTTAAAACTCCTAAGTTAAAGAGAAATGGTTAACCCAAGTGAGATTTCAGAGATATTAAAGCAACAGCTCGACGATGTAAGCCGTAATCTGTCGTTTGAGGAAGTCGGCACCGTGCTCGAAGTGGGTGACGGCGTTGCGCATGTCTATGGATTAGAGAACGTTAAAGCCAATGAGCTCGTTGAGTTCGAAAATGGAGTAAGCGGCATTGCAATGAACCTTGAAGAGAGCAATGTCGGTGTAATCCTGCTTAATAAAGTTGATAAAGTATCAGAAAATATGTCGGTGCGTCGCACAGGACAGATTGCTTCGATTCCCGTAGGCGAAGGATTGCTTGGGCGTGTTATCAACATATTAGGAGAACCAATCGACGGAAACGGCCCTATCGAGGGCAATCTGGTGCGTCTGCCACTTGAACGCAAGGCTCCGGGTGTTATCTTCCGTCAGCCGGTGAAGCAGCCGCTTCAAACCGGTATCAAGGCTGTGGACGCCATGGTGCCCATTGGCCGCGGTCAGCGTGAGCTCATCATCGGCGACCGTCAGATTGGCAAGACTGCCATTGCAGTCGACACCATCATCAATCAGCGAGCAAATTACGAGGCCGGCAAGCCTGTGTATTGCATCTATGTGGCAATCGGGCAAAAGGCATCGTCGGTGGCATCGCTTGTTAACGAATTGCGCGAGAACGGCGCCCTCGACTACACTGTAGTTGTTGCCGCCACTGCGGCCGATTCAGCCGCCATGCGCTACTACGCTCCATTTGCCGGCGTAGCAATCGGCGAATATTTCCGCGACTCGGGCCGCGACGCCCTAATCGTGTACGACGACCTGTCGAAACAGGCAGTGGCTTATCGCGAAATTTCGCTTATCCTTAAGCGCCCATCTGGACGTGAGGCTTATCCGGGTGATATCTTCTACCTGCATTCACGTCTGCTGGAGCGTGCAGCAAAAATCATTGAAAACGATGAGGTGGCAAAAAGTATGAACGACCTTCCTGATGTGCTTCGCCCGATGGTGAAGGGTGGAGGTTCGCTCACTGCACTGCCTATCATCGAAACCCAGGCCCGCGACGTTTCGGCTTATATCCCTACCAATGTGATTTCGATTACCGATGGACAGATTTACCTTGAGACCGCTCTGTTCAACCGCGGTATACGTCCGGCCATCAACGTAGGTATATCGGTATCGCGTGTGGGTGGTAACGCGCAGATAAAGGCCATGAAGAAGGTGGCCGGTACTCTGAAAATTGACCAGGCTCAGTTCCGTGAACTCGAATCGTTCACCAAGTTTGGTGGCGATATCGACCCCGTTACTGCTCGCACTATCGACAAGGGCCGCAAGAACGAGCGTCTGCTTATCCAACCTCAGTATAAGCCGGTCCCGGTTGAGGAGGAGACTGCAGTGATATTCTGCGGTACTCGCGGATTGCTCGAGCGTGTGCCCATCGACAAGGTAGCCGAGTTCGAGGCTTCGTTGCTTCAGCTTCTGAAGGCCAAATACCAGAAAGAAGTGCTCGACGTGCTCAAGACAGGTGCTCTCACCGACGAAGTATCGGCAATCCTCACCAAGTGTGCCAACGAAATAGCCAGTAGATACGAGTAATAAAATCAGTGTAGGTATATGGCAACATTACGAGAATTAAAAGGCAGAATCGGCTCGGTAAAGTTATCGGAAAAGATAACCGGGGCGATGAAGATGATATCTTCGGCAAAAATGCGAAAAGCCGAGGGTGCGTTGCGTCGTTTGGTGCCGTATAGGAATCAGGTACAGACAATAATAGGACATCTGCTCAGTTCCGACGCCCAATGTGTGAGCCCTCTTGCCGATATGCGGGAGGTGAACAATGTGGTACTGTTGGTGTTTGGCAGCGACGATGGCCTTTGTGGCGCATATAATGCACAGATTTTCAAGACACTTCTGTCGACACTCAACAGCCTGCGTGCGCAATATGGCGAAGGTGTGCACTATACGGTGTTCCCAATAGGCAAGAAGGCACATCTGGTAACATCGAAACTTGCCTCCGACACCATTTCAGTGGTCCACGACTGCCCGCTCAACACCCGCAGTTCGCTCTCCGACATTAAGCAGTTCACCGAATACGTGAAAGCCGAGTTTACCGGAGGCAAATTCGACCGAGTGCTGTCGGTGTATACCCATTTCAAGAGTATGAGCCGCCAAGTGCCAACGGTGGAGGAACTTCTTCCGCTTGAACCTCAGAAATTGTTGCCCGAGGGGCAGGCCGAGGCCAACAAGCCCTATTTGTTTGAGCCTGATGCCTCATCGATATTCAATACGGTGCTGCCGCTGTATGTGCTCTCGGTTATGCAACAGTATTTTGCCGAGAACAGTGCATCGGAGCAGGCTGCCCGCGTGATAGCAATGCAGAGTGCCAACGACAATGCCAAGAAATTGCTCGATGAGCTGCAGCTTGAATATAACAAGCTGCGCCAGCAGAGCATCACCACCGAGTTGCTCGATATTCTTGGCGGTCAGAAGCGCGATTAGATTTGAAAATAGTAATAATAAATATATAGATTTATCTATGAGCATTAAAGAGTATTTCTCTTCATTATTTAAGGGAATTGTCAGTCTTCTCAAGGGCATGTCGGTTACCGGAAAGGAATTGGTGACACCGAAAATCACCGAGCGCTATCCCGAAAACCGCGAAACCTTGAAAATTGCCGACCGATTCAGAGGCCAGCTAACCTTCGTCTACGACGACAATGGCAACCACAAGTGCATTGCCTGTGGCCTGTGTCAGATGAACTGCCCCAACGGCACCATCAGCATCCAGTCGAAGATGGTCGACCTTCCCGACGGCAAGAAAAAGAAGAAACTCGACAAGTATTTCTACGACCTTGGCAGCTGCATTTTCTGCCAGTTGTGTGTTACCAATTGCCCCACTGGAGCAATAAAGTTTGTTAACGACTTTGAGGAAGCCGTGTTCACCCGCGACAAATTGGTGAAGCAGCTGAATTATTTGCCGGAGAAGGAACCGGAAGCAGCACCAAAGCCCGCCGTACCAGCTCCTGCAGCCGCTGAAACAGAAAATAAAGAAAACAAATAAACATGGAATCAGTAGGAAATATCGTAATGTATTTCATAATTGCAATCGCAATTATAGTATTTTCGGTACTGACCGTCACCTCGCGCCGAATTCTGCGCACAGCTACCTATCTGCTGTTTGTGCTCTTTGCCACAGCCGGCATTTATTTCCAGTTGGGCTATGAATTCCTTGGTGCAGTGCAGATAGCGGTATATGCAGGCGGCATAATGGTGCTGTTTGTGTTTGCCATTTTGCTTACGCACAAGCCGGGTGACAAAGCCGAACCGTTAACCTCGCAGAAGAAGGCGTTGGGGCTCACGGCCGCCGTCGTTGGTGTGGCTGCATGCTCATATGCCTTAGTTTCGTTTGCCGTAGATGCCTGTGGCAGTGCCGTCGGCAGCATTGAGCTCGACATGGCACGTCTGGGACAGATGCTTATGGGCACTGAAAAGTATCAGTATCTGTTGCCTTTCGAGGCAATAAGTGTACTGTTGCTTGCCTGCATCATCGGTGGTATAGTAGTGGCACGTAAAAAATAATTCGACGATATGGAACCATCAATACTTTGTTATCTCATCCCCAGCCTGATTATGTTCGGCTGTGGTGTATACGGCTTCATCACACGCCGTAATATGCTTGCAATTCTTATATCACTCGAATTGATGCTCAACGCTGTCGACATTAATTTCGTCGTATTCAACCGCTTCCTCTATCCCGGTGAGTTTGAGGGTATGTTCTTCACCCTCTTTGCCATAGCGCTTGCAGCAGCAGAAACAGCGTTGGTGATTGCAATCATTATCAATATTTTCCGCATGGCGAAGAATCTTGATATAAGTGAAATCTCTAAAATGAAGTTCTGAACCCTATGGAATTCTCATATAGTATATTAGTATTAGCTCTTCCATTGCTCACGTTCCTGTTTTTGGGATTGGTGGGCATGAAGTTGAGCCATAAGGTGGCTGGTGTCGTAGGCACAGTTGCCATGGGAGTTGTGGCAACCATTTCGTATGCAATTGCCCTTACTTATTTCTTCGGCGACGGACAAGGCCAGATTGTTGACGGTGTGCGTCAGCAGATAGTGGTGTTTGATGCCACTTGGCTGCAATTCACCGATTTCCTGACCATAAAGCTCGGTGTGCTTCTCGATCCGATATCGGCAATGATGCTGATAGTAATCACCACCGTGTCGTTTATGGTGCATCTCTATAGCCTTGGCTATATGCACGGCGAGAAAGGCTTCCAGCGCTATTATGCATTCTTGTCGCTCTTCTCGTTCTCGATGCTCGGTCTGGTTGTAGCCACCAACATCTTCCAGATGTACATTTTCTGGGAACTTGTAGGTGTGTCTTCGTATTTGCTTATCGGCTTCTACTACACTAAGCCCGAAGCCGTGGCTGCATCGAAGAAGGCGTTTATCGTAACCCGCTTCGCCGACCTCGGATTCCTCATCGGTATCCTTATACTTTCATTCTATTCGCAGACATTCAATTTCCTTGACCTTACCACATCGCCTGAGTCTGTCGTTGCCACTGCCGGTGGTGCCACATTCCTTGGTTGCTCGGTTATGGCATGGGCCTTGGCTCTGATATTCATGGGAGGTGCCGGTAAGTCGGCAATGTTCCCGTTGCACATTTGGCTTCCCGATGCCATGGAAGGCCCGACACCTGTTTCGGCTCTTATCCATGCCGCTACAATGGTAGTTGCCGGTGTGTATTTGGTGGCACGTCTGTTCCCACTCTACCTTTGCGAGCCCGGAGTGCTTGAACTCATCACATTCATCGGTGCCGTGACAGCTCTTTATGCTGCAATCGTGGCATGTGTGCAGAGCGACATCAAGCGTGTGCTTGCATTCTCAACCATCTCGCAGATTGCCTTCATGATTACAGCCCTCGGCGTTGCACGTCCCGAGTATCACGAAGGAGTGGGCTACATGGCATCAATGTTTCACCTGTTCACTCACGCCATGTTCAAGGCATTGCTCTTCCTTGGCGCCGGTGCCATTATCCATGCTGTTCACAGCAATGAGGTAAAGGCAATGGGCGGCCTGCGTAAGTATATGCCGATAAGCAACATCACCTTCCTCATCGGATGTCTTGCCATTGCAGGTATCCCACCGTTCTCCGGATTCTTCAGTAAGGACGAAATAGTTGTTGCTGCATTTGCCAACAGCCCTGTATGGGGCGCATGGCTGCTTGCTGTTGCAGGTATGACAGCATTCTATATGTTCCGAGTATACTATCTCATCTTCTGGTGGAATGAACCCGACTACGGACATCACACTCCACACGAGGCTCCCGCTACAATGACCATTCCGTTGGTGGTTCTGGCAGCTGTATCGTGTGTGGCTGGTTTCTTCCCGTTTGCCGACTATGTTACATATAACCGTGTAACTCTCGAGCATCCTTCGCTGCTTCACAATGTGATGCATCTCAACTGGAGCGCCGTCATTCCGAGTATCATCGTTGCCCTGCTGGGTATTGCTTTGGCTACCAAGCTCTACAAAAAGGAAAACGCCGTTCCGACAAAGATGGCCAATTCGTGCCGCAACCTGTGGACTGCCGCTTACCATCGTTTCTACATGGACGAGCTCTATCAGTTTATCACTCACCGCATAATCTTCGGCCT
>JBJEKE010000275.1:0-9763 GCA_051878475.1 Muribaculaceae bacterium
AAAAGATGGGAGGCCTGCTACGTCGCCTAACGGCATTGCGTCAGGCTGTTAATCTGCTTGACTGACAGCACCGGGCAGAAATGCTAATCGAGGCGCATCATGGCAAAATCTGCTTTGATGCGCCTCGGTTGTTCTATTTATAAAGTATAACGCACCATCGGGCTGCGCCCAATGGTGCGTTTGAGTTGATGATAAGAATCGTGATTAGTCGATTTCCTCGTCAGCTTCGTAACCGCCCATTTCGCGGAGAGCGTTCTTGAGCATAGTGTACTGCTGATAGAGGTGGTTAACTGCTTCTTCGCCCTGAGTATAGTCGTGCATAGGAGCTTTGAGGAAGAAGCTGAGGAATCTCTGGATGCCATAACGGCCTGCACGGTGAGCAAGGTCGCTCAACAGAACGAGGTCAAGGCAGAGAGGTGCGGCGAGGATTGAGTCGCGGCAGAGGAAGTTAATCTTAATCTGCATAGGATAGCCCATCCAGCCGAAGATGTCGATGTTGTCCCAACCTTCCTTGTTGTCGTTGCGCGGTGGGTAGTAGTTGATGCGAACTTTGTGGTAGTATTGGGTGTCTTCGTCGTTGCCATGTCCATAGAGGTCGGGTTGAACGTCGGGCTTAAGGATAGTTTCGAGAGTAGAGAGCTTCGATACTTCCTTTGTGTGGAAGTTAGCCGGTTCGTCGAGCACGAGGCCGTCGCGGTTACCGAGGATGTTGGTTGAGAACCAGCCGCTCAAGCCGAGGCAACGAGTGCCGAGGATTGGAGAGAAACCACTCTTAACGAGTGTTTGGCCGGTCTTGAAGTCCTTACCAGCGATAGGTAACTTGGTTTCTTCTGCGAGTTCCCACATAGCCGGGATGTCGACTGTAGTGTTAGGAGCACCCATGATGAAAGGAGCACCTTCCTTAAGAGCAGCGTAAGCATAGCACATTGAAGGAGCGATGTGCTCGCGGTCGTCGGCCTTCATTGCGGCTTCGAGGTCGGCCAGGTGATAGTGAATCTTTTCGTCAACCGGAACGTAGATTTCAGTTGAGGCAGCCCAGAGAACTACCAGACGGGCAGCACCTGTTTCGGCTTTGAATTTGCGGATGTCTTCGCGAATTTGCTCAACCATATCCCAACGGTCTTTGCATTCCTTTACGTTGTCGCCGTCAAGACGCTTTGCATAGTTCTTGTCGAAAGCAGCCTTCATAGGAACAATTTTCACGAGTTCGTCCTTAACCGGTTCGATATCTTTTTCCTTGAGCACTTCAGCGTTGATTGCTGATTCGTAAGCGTTGGCAGGATATACGTCCCATGCACCGAATACGATGTCGTCGAGAGTTGGCATCGATACGATTTCGTTGTAGTGCAAGTATTTCTTGTCGGCGCCTTTGCCAATGCGAATCTTATCGTATTGGGTCATTGAACCCACTGGTTTGGCCAAGCCTTTGCGTACCATGAGTACACCTGTCATGAATGTGGTGCTTACTGCACCAAGACCTACTACTAATACACCTAATTTGCCTTCTGCGGGCTTTACATTAGAGTTTGCCATAATTGTCTGTTTTTTATTACTTTGTTATGTTAATTTCAGTTCTGTTTATTTGTTGCCTTGGAAAAGCGCGGTAAAAGTACACCCTTTTTCTCATTAAAAAAATTATTTTGTTGCTTATTTCTGTTTGAAATGTATAAAATACTATAAAATAACTCCATTTTAGTTATATTGTACTAAAATGGAGTTATTTAGAAGATATTATGTTAATAAATTATAATGCTACGTTGAGTACTTCATCGATATTTTTGATGATATTCGGGTGCATTACGGCATCTTCGTCGGCAGTCCATCCTTTGCCTTTCAGCCAAAGCACTTTGCAGCCAAGCGACTCGGCCGGTACGATGTCTTTTTTATAGCTGTCGCCCACAACGAGCACTTGCTGCGGCTCGAGGCCTAGGGCGTCCACTCCCAGAGCAAAAATCTTGGGGTCGGGCTTGCGCACTCCTACAACGGCACTTTCGATAATGCTGTCGAAGAAATGTCGAAGGCCGAAATCGGCGAGTACACTTTCAACGTTGCCGTAGAAGTTGCTCACAAGCACCATCGGATAGTGCTCCTTAAGTTTCTGCAGCACGGGAATTGCTTCGGCAATTGAGCCTTTGGCAGCATCGTAGCAGTATTGGGCAATGGGTTGGGCATATTTCTCAACGCTGCCTTGCGGCAGGATGCCGTTATCAACCAGATTCCCGATTTCAATCTGCATTTTTATCAGCAGAAGGTCGTAAAAGTTGTGGTGGGGCAGTATGTGGCGAGTCTTGGCAAGTTCTCGCTCAGCAAACACGTAGCAGTCGCGGAACTGCTGCTTGTCGACGGGCACATTGCAGTTGCAGTAGCCGTCCCATATTATTTCGCTCCAGTGTACGCCTCGGCTGTCGATGGTACCGCCATAGTCGAATATAATGCCACGAATATCAGAATTTTCCATTGTTTATTTCGTTGATAAAGTGTCGGCAGATGTGCTCGTGGCGGATAATCATGTACACGAGCATAATGTTGAGAACGGTGAGCTCGAATGCGAAGTACACCCAGGGCATTCCGATGAATATGGCAACGAACAGGGCCAGTACACGGATGTTGAACGAGAGCCAGTTGGTGTATTTCATCAGCGGCTTGCTCTTGGTGCGGAATGCATCGCGAAATGGCTGGCTTATTGCTTCGCCGAAATGTTCCTTGAGCAACTTGCGCAGGCGCTGCATCGACGGGGTCATGGTTTCCTGGTTGGCAGTGTAGTTGCGATACACGAGCATCGTGGCGCGTTTCCACAGATTGCCTTTCCATGGGGTTTCGGCCAGACGCTTGTCGAGCACGTCGACGCTGTCGAGTTCGCTGCCTTCCTTCCCTTTGAGGAAGAATAGGTGGAACTGGCGGTAGTAGTCGGCCATTGCAGCTTGCTTGGCGTGGCACATGCCAGTAACCACGGCAATAGTCCAGATTAGCCATTTGTGTTCCATGAAGAAGGGCTCGAAGTTGTTCATGCGCAAGCATATTGCAATGTATATGGCGGCAAACCAGAGGTCTCCGCTGAGGCCGTCGAGAATTCGTCCCAGCCGAGAGTATTGCTGGGTCATGCGTGCCAGCTGTCCGTCGGCGCTGTCGAATGAGTTAGCCCAGATGAGCAGAAATATACCTATTATATTATAGGGCCACAGGTGCGGGAAATAGAACATTATTCCGGCTCCTATTCCCAGGAATATCGAAGCAATGGTGATAACGTTGGGCGTTATGCCAATTTTTGCACAAAGTTTTGCCCAGGCGAAACCAATGGGACGATAGAAAAGCAGGTCGATGGTTTCCTCGGTGTCCATCGATTTCAGCGATTGCTTGTATTGTTCAATGAAGCTTGTCTTATTCTCTTCGTTTTCCATTATTTCTCTAATCGTTTTTTAATTGTGTTCATAACGCAGCGTGCAATGTGTGGTGCGGCTTCGTTTCGGCAAGGGGCGAAGCTGGGCCAGTCGTTGAAGTCGATGATGCGGATTTGTCCGTCGTCCGACACAATGCAGTCGCCGCCGTAGATTTTTACGTCGAGAGTCTCGGAAGCTTGCTGGCAAATTGCCTTCAGGTGCTTGAGGTCGAATTTCAGGCCTTGCGACTTTCCGTTGATAGCTTCGTAGCCATATTTGCTGTGGCCCTCGTCGAAGGGGTAGAACCAATAGAAGAATGGGGTGCCTTGCACGCCGTAGAATTTGATGAGGTCGCCCACCAGGTGCTTGTTGATGACGGCGCGGGGAATGCCGCGATAGAAATATTCCTGGAGTACTTCCTGAGCCTCGTCGATGTTTCGGCAGTAGCTCACATCTTCTTTGTGCATGGCGTGGAAGTCGCCGCGCTTAATCCAGCACGAAGTAAAACCGGCTTTCTTCAGGGCAGGCTTCACAGCTTCGTTGGTGTCGACCATGAGGCTTTCGGGGTAGGGGATGTTGCTGCCTATGAGAATGCGCGTCATGCGTTCTCGGGTGCAGTTCTCAATGCCGTAGCCCGAGTTGATAACCAGGCAACCGTTGTCCTCATATTGTTGGAGCAGGGTGATGCTTCGCTGCTCGCGGCACATGTTAAGTATGATGTTTTCTTTCACTTCTCCGGCGATGAATTGCTCTTCGCTGTAGATTTTCACTTCGCATCCTCTTTTGCGCAATTGTTCGGCGGAAGCGTTGAAGATGGCGGCATCGTTTCCAATGTGGTTGGGTGAATAGGCTCCGGCCCTCATTATACCCGCAATAACTATTTCAGCCATAATGATAGAAAATGTTGTTTATTCGCTGATAAATGCTTCGGCAACGGGAATGTCGCCGGCGTGGTCAACGTCGATTATCTTTTCGATAGGATATGCTTTCAGTTTCAGACCGTTCTCCACCAGGGCGCGCTGGAAGTTGCGCATGCGCGACACGCCTTGTGCCATGCATTGCTCGAGCACCGTAACAGCCTTCTCGTTGAGGGCATAAATGCCGCCCGAGATGTATTTGGCGCCGTCGTAAATCTGGTCGCGGAAAGCGGTTATGTTAAGTTCGGCGTCGGTATCTACATAAAGCGGCTTCTCGTCGTCAATGAAAGGCGTTACGGCCATCATTCCGTCGTGAGTGGTGTCGGCCTCGAACGCCTTGATGTAGCGGGCAAAGTCGGATGCCTTGAAAATGGTGTCGACGGTGGTCAGACAGAATTTGCCCGGTTTCATCACGCGGCTCAGCTCGTAGAAGCTGTGCATTGAGCTTGGCGTTGATTTCACCACAATGTTCAGGCCATACTTTTCCTTGATTGATTCAAGGTATTCGCGCACCTCGGTCATCTGTTGGTTGATGATGATGTTGATGCTTTCGGCATTCAGGTTGTAGAAGATGTCGATGAGACGGCCAATCATAGGCATCCCGTTGAGTTCAACGAGGGGTTTCGGCTTTTTCACGCCTTCTTGGGCAAGGCGAGAGCCTTCGCCGGCGGCAATAATGGCATAATTCATGTTTTATAGAGTATTGTCAGATTCTTCAACTTTGGTAAGGTCGAGCACTTCCTTGTCGTTGCTCTTGTCGAAATACTGTTTGCGCAGCGGGTTGCGGTGGTCGCGGTAGAAAGCCATACGGCATCTGAAGATGTCGATGGCTCGGTAAATTGCCTCGCGGAACGAGTCGGGTGAGGCGATGCCCTTGCCTACAATGTCGAATCCGGTGCCGTGGTCGGGCGATGTTCGTATAAACGGCAGCCCGGCGGTGTAGTTTACGCCGCTTTGCATGGCAAGAGTCTTGAATGCGGCCAATCCTTGGTCGTGATACATAGCCAACACGGCATCGAAATGCGAATACTGTTGGCTTCCGAAGAACCCGTCGGCAGCATAAGGCCCGAAGCATATAATCTTGTTGGCATAGGCTTCTTCGATGGCCGGGATTATGGTTTCCTGTTCCTCCTTGCCGATAAGGCCGTTGTCGCCGGCATGTGGATTGAGCGATAGCACAGCAATTCTGGGCTGCTCTTTGCCGAAGTCGCGCTTGAGGGTGTCGTTGAGAATTGTAAGTTTCTCAATTATAGCCTCTTTGGTTATTGCGCTTGATATTTGAGCGACGGGAAGGTGAGTGGTCACCAGTGCCACCTTGATGAATTCGTTGAACAGAATCATCAGCGGTTTGCGGCCGTTGCCAATCGAAGCCTCCAGATATTCGGTGTGGCCAGGGAAGTTGAATTCGGCGCTTTGTATGGAGTGCTTGTTGATTGGGGCCGTTACGAGCACATCGATGTACCCGTCCTTAAGGTCCTTGATGGCACGTTCGAGCGAAGTGAAGGCAGCTGCACCGGCAGCGGGGCTTTCTACGCCCGGCTCCACCTTGGCATCGTTGTCAAGCACCTCGATTAGGTTGTTGTATCCGCTTTTAATGTCGTTGGCGTCGTTGATAACGTTGAATGGCACATTTTCAAGGCCAATCATCTTGCGGTAGAAAGTGGCAATTCGCGATGAACCGTAAAGCACCGGGGTGCAAAGTTCGCAAATTGTCGGCTCAGAGAGCGTTTTCAGGATTATTTCGTATCCTATTCCGTTGATATCCCCGTGGGTGATTCCAACGCGTATTTTTTTATCGTTGCCCATTTATTGTTTTACGTTAATTGATAATGCGTAACCGTTGCTGCGCATTTTAAGGTGCTAAGATAATCATAATTTTGCTAATGGCAATTATTGTGAGGGCAAAACCACGGAAATTCGATGAAAATAGCGCTCATTTGAGCGTCGGCAGCATAGGTGATGGCGCATCGCTCCAGCCGGGCAATTCATGAACAATTTCCATTCAGAGCATATCCTGTAATTGTGAAAAATGCATAAAACCGCCGATGGTAAGATGTTAATGCCCAGTAATTGTAACATTAAGGTAACTTGCTTTACTATGCGAATCTTATTGCATGTGATGATGGTGCGCACTACTTTTGTAGCGTTAAAAACATATTGATTATGAGCGAAATAAAAGTAAATTCAGAAACTGATGGCTATAGTGTTGCCACAGTGGGAAACCTTGCAGAATTCAATGGCAAGGCGTTTGTGAAGGAAGTGTTGGGAACGAGTTCAATGGAAGTGTCGCTGGGAAGTATCGGCGTCGGAGAGTCAACGCCGTTTGCACATCACCACAAGCAGAATGAGGAGGTGTATATTGTGATAAGCGGAGTGGCCGAGTTTGTGCTCGATGGCCAACGTGAGCCGGTGGGTTCGGGCAGCATTGTCAGAGTGTCGCCGTCGGTGTCGCGAGCCATTGAGAACAAGGGTGATGAGCAGTTGGTGTATGTGTGCATCCAGGCCAAGGCCGGCTCGCTTGAACAGTATGCTATGACCGATGGCGTGGTGGAATAAAACACGTGGCCGAACGAATGAAATCGGGAAAGGAGGCACCAAACGGTGTAGCCTTTCCCGATTTAGGTATATTGTATGTAAAAAGCGGCGGAAATGGCATCAATATGTTTTCGCTTGTATTATATTTGTATCCGATAAATTGAATGATGGAAGTAAGTGATATCATGTTTCCGAATTGCCCGGTGCGCAATGTGCTTGCGCGAGTAGGAGATAAGTGGTCGTTGCTGGTGCTGAATGCATTGCAGCGGCACGCCGGGCCAATGCGTTTCGGCGAGTTGCGGAAGGCATTGCCGGATGTGTCGTCGAAGATACTCACCACCACACTGCGTAATCTCGAGGCTGATGGTTTTTTGGTGCGGGAGGTGTTTGCCGAAGTTCCGCCGAGGGTTGAATATAGGCTTACCGGCAGGGCATTATCGTTTATTGCGGCATGCCGGCCGATGATTCAGTGGGCCATCGACAACCTTTCAGCAATATTGGCCGACCGCCGTGCATCGGAACAAAAAAGATAACTTACACATGCCAACCACATCACACATTGGCATGTGTTTTGATTATTGTGTGACATTGAATACAACAATTGAATATGCAAGTTAGTAGTTACGTGCCCGATTTCAGCGAACATTCGAAGCATAATGGTTCGGTGGATATAAGGATAGTGTCGCGTTCCATGGGGCTGTTGATGTATTTCGAGGCAGCACTTTTGTTGTTGAGCGTCGGGGTGTCGCTTGTGTATGGCGATGGCGATCTTACGAGCTTGTTGGTAGCGGTGGGGGTGTGCATCGTGGTGGGATTGGCAATGTCGGCTTATGGACGCCATGCCCATGAGCAGCCCGGACGGCGTGAATCGTATATAGTGGTTGGGCTCACATGGATTCTGTTCAGTGCCTTCGGGATGATTCCATTTGTCTACGGAGGCTATATCCCCGGTGTCACCGATGCATTTTTCGAGACGATGTCGGGTTTCACCACCACCGGGGCCACAATCCTCGACGATATTGAGAGCTTGCCCCATGGAATATTGTTCTGGCGTGCGCTCACGCAGTGGATAGGCGGATTGGGCATTGTATTCTTCACAATAGCGCTGTTGCCGGGATTTGGCCGAAGCAGCCAGATGCTGTTTCTGTCGGAATCGACAGGAGTGACCCACACCAAAATACATCCGAATGTGCGTGTGATGGCACGCTTTCTGTGGCTGGTATATTTCACACTCACGTTAGCCGAAACAGTGCTGCTGATGGTAGGTGGCATGAATCTGTTCGATGCTGTTTGCCATGCGTTTGCCACCACCGCCACTGGTGGGTTTTCCACCAAGTCGGCAAGCATCGCCTATTGGAATTCACCCTTTATAGAATATGTGGTTTCGCTGTTCATGATACTCTCGGGCATCAACTTTACGCTCTATTTCTATGCCATGAAAGGTCAGCCAATACATTTTTTGCGTGAGCGCGAGGTGCGATGGTTCCTGAAGTCGGTGGGGGTGCTTACTCTGGTCATCACGGTCACTTTGGTGGCATGTAATGACTATGGCATTGAGGAAGCCTTCCGTAAGTCGCTTTTTCAGGTTGCCACATGCCACACCTCGTGCGGATTTGCCTCGGCCGACTACACGCTTTGGCCCGGGTTTGTGTGGATGCTGCTAATCTTCGCCATGTTGTCTGGTGGATGTACTGGCTCTACAAGCGGCGGCATCAAGAATATGCGTCTGATGATAATGTTGCAAGGCATACGCAACCAAGTGAAACAGATTCTGCATCCGCAGGCCGTGCTTCCGGTGCGCATCAATGGCAAGATTATCGATCACCGCATCATCAATGCCGTACAGGTGTTCTTTGTTAGCTATATGGCATTTATCCTTATTGGCTGGGTGCTGCTGATGCTTTGCGGCGTGGGGCTTGCCGAATCGATGAGCACTGTGATTTCGGCGATGGGCAATGTGGGGCCCGGCCTTGGCGCTTTCGGCCCGGTGAATTCATGGGCTGCAATGCCGGCTGTGGCCAAGTGGATACTGTCGGCGCTGATGCTCATTGGCCGTCTTGAAATTTTTGGCCTCCTTATTGCATTCTATCCCGGCACATGGGACCGGAGCCTGGAATAATCAGCCACCGGAATTTATGCCGTTTTTGGAAAAATCGCTATCTTTACGCATATAAAATCAACATACCCATGAAACGATTATACATACTAACCGTGCTGGTGCTATGCTCAATAGAATTTTTTGCACAGACATCCCGTGAATTCGTAGCCGCCAATCCGTGTGTGACCGGTGGCGTATATTATGCCTATCCTACCACCGAGGCTGTCTCTACCCCGGCACCTAAAGGTTATCGCCCGTTCTATATTAGCCATTATGGCCGTCATGGTTCACGTTGGCTGATTTCGCCAAAGGACTATACATCTATGATTGATGTGATGGAACGTGCCGACAAGGCCGGTGCACTCACTCCGCTGGGTAAGGATGTATTGCGTAGGTTAAACCTTGTTTATGAGGATGCCAAAGGACTTGAGGGTGAACTAACACCGGTGGGCGTAAGGCAGCATCGTGGCATTGCCGAGCGCATGTATGCCAACTACAGCGATGTGTTCAGCGGAAGTGCGCGAGTGTCGGCACGTTCAACAGTAGTGGTGCGTTGTGTTCTCAGCATGGCTGCATTCTGCGAACGCTTGAAAGAATTGAATCCTCAATTGAATCTAACCCGCGAAACCGGTCAGCGGTTTATGGGCTATCTGTGTGGAGGAACAAAGGAAGCCGACGAATTCAAGAGCCACGACAACCCATGGTACGAAACATATAAGGCATTCGAAGCCTCGCACACTAATCCCGACAGGCTCGTGGCATCGTTGTTTGCCGACAATGCTTATGTCGAGGCAAATGTGGCTAAGGCACGGCTGATGCGAGGTCTGTTTGCCATT
>JBJEKE010000276.1:0-9760 GCA_051878475.1 Muribaculaceae bacterium
CATCGATGTGGGCTTCGAAACCCTCGACAACTATATATATTTCGATAACCAAGGCTTACCGACGCGGGCCGACGGCAACATCCAGGTGTTCAGCGCCACTTTGCGCCAGAACCTTGCATTCCGTGCCCTCCATTGGGACAATACGGTTACTTATCAGACCTCGTCGAACTCAACTGCCATCCCGTTGCCCAAACTGGCCATTTACTCGAACCTGTATCTCAACTTCAAGATTGCAAAGGTGCTCTCGGTGCAGTTAGGTATGGATTGCAACTACTATACCCGCTATCGTGCAATGGCTTATAACCCTGCAACCATGACATTCCATGCACAGGACGAGGTGGAAGTGGGTAACTATCCGTATATGAATGCCTACGCCACGTTCAAACTGTCGAAAACCCGGTTCTTCGTTATGATGTCGCATATCAACCAAGGCTGGTTCTCGAAAGACTATTTTTCGCTGGCACATTATCCGCTCAATCCCAGCAAGTTCCAGCTTGGTTTGAGCGTGGATTTTGCACATTAAACAAATAGCATATGAGCAAGCCCTTAGTACCCCCGATGCCGCTTTACATTTCGTTGCTCATCATTGTGGTTGCGGCTATGTTTGTGCTCCGCCGTTGCGGCTCGTTTGCCGCCAACAGTTCCGATGGCGCCGATTCGCTTGATGTGTGTATCGAATATTCTCCGATGTCGTGCTATATGTATGCCGACACTGTAGGCGGCTTCGGCTACGATGTGTTGCGCCTGGTGGCAAAGCGCGGTGGCATAAATCTGCGTATGCACAATGTGGTATCGCTTCACACCGGTCTGGAGGGGCTCGACAACGGCGACTTCAAACTTATGGTGGCCCAGTTCCCTGCCACAGCCGAAGTGAAGCAAAGATATCTGTTTACCGATGCAGTGTATCTTGATCGGCAGGTGCTTGTGCAGCGCATCGACTCGCTCGGCAACATTGCCGTGAAATCGCAGCTCGACCTTGCTCAGGACACTATCTACGTGGTGCAGAACTCACCGATGTACGACCGAATACGTGCCCTTAGCCACGAAATCGGCGATACCATCTTCATTAAGGAAGAGCCGGACTATAATGCCGAACAACTGATGATTATGGTGGCAACAGGACAGATTGACTACGCAGTGGTGAATGCATATGTGGCAAAGAAACTTGTTGATGCGTATCCTAATCTCAATATCGGAACCAAGATTAGCTTCACCCAGTTCCAGTCGTGGGCGTTACCGCTTGCCGAAACCTCTATTCGCGACAGTATTAACGCATGGCTTGCCGATGTGAAGGCTGGTGAAGCGTATGCCGAGTTGTGTTGTCGTTATGGCGTTACTGAACACTAATCCTACGTTTTATTCCATTGTTTTGCACCTATTTTGTGTTGTCAACTATTGTAATCTACATCGCATTTTACTATTTTTACGTCGTTAAAGCACATAAATTTCCTCGACAATGCTTCAAACGATTATCAATCAGTTTCTCGACAGCGAAATCACAACTCTAAGCTCCATCTTCAAGATGTTGCTGAGCCTTGCGCTTGGCGGAGCCATAGGCTACGAGCGCAAGCGCAAAGGCCAGATTGCCGGCGTGCGCACGTTTGCACTCATTTCGATGGGCGCCACATTGGCAATGATTCTCTCGATATATGTGCCGCAGGAATACCTGGGGCTGAAAAACGGTGATCCCGCACGTATAGCGGCGCAGGTGATTACCGGAATCGGTTTTCTCGGAGCCGGCGCAATCATTCAGATGAAAGGCTCAGTGCGTGGCCTCACCACTGCTGCCGGAATATGGATGGCGGCTGCCATTGGCATGTCGGTTGGTGTCGGCATGTACGTAATAGCCATAGTGTCGACATTGCTGATCCTTGCAACTCTCATTCTCTTCGAACGCTATGAACGCCGCATAAATCTGGTGCGCGAAACCAAGTTCCTCCGCGTTGTGGTGAGTGGTGGCATGCCCGATATTGTGCCGTATAAGCAATTGCTCAAGCGTCATCACATCCATCTGATGGATGAATTTGCCGATGTGGATTACCGACAGGACACAGCAACCTTGAGTTTCGTGATTCTTCTGCGCGACCAATGCGATTATCGTGAATTACTCGATGAAATAGCGGCAATCAACAACACTCTCTCCATCTCGCTCTCTAACGAGCAATAATGCATAGAATCATAAAACATGTCGTATTTTACAACCATATCGTCCGACGATGGTGCATTCACCCTCGTCGACAATGTTGAAGCTTCGGCCCGGCACACACTGGCTGAGGCTGCTCCCGCTATGCCGGAAAATCAGGCTTCCGGCGAGAATCACACCGAGAGTCTCCTCTCTGATTTAGCGCTGATACTGATTTTCGGTGCCATCAGCACCGTGGTTTTCAGGCGTCTGCGCCAGCCGCTTGTCCTGGGATATATTGTGGCCGGATTCCTTGTGGGGCCACATTTCCTGTACGTCCCGTCGGTTACCGACGAGGCCAACATCGATTTCTGGGCGCAAATCGGCATTGTGGTGTTGCTCTTTTCGCTTGGTCTTGAGTTCAGTTTCAAGAAGTTGCTCAATGTGGGAGGCTCGGCAATGATTACTGCCACCAGTTGTGTGGTGGGGATGCTGCTGGTAGGGCTCGGGCTCGGACGCTTAATGAACTTCTCGTTTATCAATTCACTGTTTCTGGGCGCCATGCTGTCGATGTCGTCGACCACCATCGTGATTAAGGCCCTTACCGACCTGAATATGCGGCAGCGACGCTTTGCTCCGCTCACCTTCGGCGTGCTGGTGTGCGAGGATCTGTTTGCGGTGGTGATGATGGTGCTGCTCTCATCGATTGCCATCAACAATTCGTTTGAAGGGGGTGAACTGGTGTTCAGCATCATGAAACTTCTGTTTTTCCTTGTCATTTGGTTCGTGGTGGGGGTGTTCCTGCTCCCAACCTTTTTCCGCCGTTTCCGCTCAAGCATCAACGATGAGATTCTGTTGGTGCTTGCCATGGGCTTATGCTTCACAATGGCTATCTTCTCGGTGTATTCAGGGTTCTCAATGGCTCTGGGTGCCTTCGTAATGGGTTCTATTTTAGCTGGGACATGCGAGGCTGAGCACATTGATAAGCTGGTGAAGCCGGTGAAAGACCTCTTCGGTGCGGTATTCTTCATTTCCGTTGGTATGATGGTCGACCCCAATATAATAATGGAGTATGGAGGCGAGATAGTGCTGCTGTCGGTGGTGGTGATTGTGGGGATGATTTTCTTTGCTTCATTCGGAATGATTATCTCCGGGCAGCCGCTGAAGATTGCCATGGAAACAGGCTTCAGCCTCACCCAGATTGGCGAATTCTCGTTCATCATAGCCACCCTGGGCATGAGCCTTGGGGTGCTCGATGCCAATATGTATCCTATTGTAGTTTCGGTGTCGGTGGTCACCACTTTCTTCACCCCGTATATCATACGGCTTGCCGAGCCTTCATACAATTGGGTTGAACGCAAACTCCCGAAACGCTTGCAGTGGCTGCTGTCGCGATACAGCAGTCAATCGTCAGAAATCGACGAGACACGCCGTATATGGCGCCAGATTCTCATGCGTTTCGTGCTGAGGGTATTCCTGTACACTACGCTCACCGTCGCTGTTATTTTAGTCTCCGAGTCGTTGCTGTTGCCGTTCTTCGTCGGCCATTGGGGCAATATGGGCAAACTTGCCTGTACAGGAATCACTGTGGCCGCAATGGCTCCGTTTCTGCTTGCACTCGCTTATCCCAGTTCAACGGCACGCCAGCGTGCTGAACTCGAGGCCTTGGGCAACAGGTTTGTGGGATTTCCACTGTTTGTGTTGCTGGTGCTTCGCATACTTGTGGCGCTTGGGCTGTTGGTATGGTTTATCTCGTCGGTATACCATAACATTGCAGGTGTGGGTGTGTGCATCTCGCTGCTGTTGTTGGTGTTTATCCTCTTCTCAAAGGATGTGAAGCGCCGTCTGCGAAATATCGAGGATAAATTCATGACCAATCTCAACGAACGCGAATTGCGCAAGAGCGGCAAGGCCAACAATCTGGTGAGCGACCTGCATGTGGCATATATGACAGTAGGCTCTGATTGCCCCTTTGTGGGTGAACGCCTTGCCAATGCCGACATCCGCAAGAACTATGGGGTGAATGTGGTGAGCATACAGCGCGGAGCGCATATAATCCCTGTTCCCGGTGGCAATGAACGTTTGTTCCCCGGCGATTTGGTGGGTGTGATAGGCACCGACACGCAGATTGCCGCCATTGTGCCGATAGTAGAGGCCGGATTGGGTAACGAAACCGCATCGGAGCCGCAGACCGAGGTGAAATTCACTCACTTCACCGTGGCGTTCGAGTCGCCGCTGGTAGGACAGAGCCTTGCCACGTCAAACTTGCGTGACGGCTACTCATCGTTGCTTGTTGCAGTTCAGCGAGGCGATGATGAGTTTATCAAACCCACCGGCAATGTGGTGTTCCGTCCCGGTGATGTGCTATGGCTCGTAGGCGATATGGCCAAAATCGAAGCCCTTAAGCAGATGCGAATCCCGATAGGATACCCACATGACAAATAATTAGAGAAAAAATTCGGCAATTGCTTTGATTCTCTTCGCTATTTGCACTATCTTTGCATCGGAAAACTGTTAGGCCTGCGAGGCCATTGCCCGTCGTTTCGCTGGCACAGTTTTTGCTATATATTGTTTGACAGAAATACTCACTTAAATAATATACTTTTATGGTAAGTTATAAAGACCTCGGCTTGGTAAACACCAAGGAAATGTTTGCCAAAGCAATCAAAGGCGGTTACGCTATCCCGGCGTTCAACTTTAACAACATGGAACAGCTTCAGGCTATCATCAAGGCTGCTTCCGACACTAAGTCGCCTGTTATCCTTCAAGTTTCTAAGGGTGCCCGCAACTATGCCAACGCTACTCTTCTGCGTTACATGGCTGAAGGTGCTGTTGCTTATGCAAAGGAACTCGGTTGGGAACATCCTCAGATTGTTCTTCACCTCGACCACGGTGATTCTTTCGAACTCTGCAAGAGCTGCGTTGACTGCGGTTTCTCTTCAGTTATGATCGACGGTTCGCACCTCCCTTACGAGGAGAACGTTGCTCTCACAAAGAAAGTTGTTGAATATGCTCATCAGCACGATGTAACTGTTGAAGGTGAACTCGGGATACTTGCCGGAGTTGAGGACGAAGTATCGGCCGACCACCACACTTACACCGACCCTGAAGAGGTTATCGACTTTGCTACTCGCACCGGTTGCGACAGCTTGGCTATTTCTATCGGTACTTCGCACGGCGCTTACAAGTTCACTCCTGAGCAGTGCACTCGCAACGCTGAAGGCAAGCTCGTTCCACCGCCATTGGCTTTCGATGTGCTCGACGCTGTTATGGAGAAACTCCCGGGATTCCCTATCGTACTTCACGGCTCGTCTTCAGTTCCCCAAGAGGAAGTTGACACTATCAACAAATTCGGTGGCAAGCTCCCCGATGCTATCGGTATTCCGGAAGAACAGCTCCGCAAGGCTGCAAAGAGTGCTGTTTGCAAAATCAATATCGACTCTGATAGCCGTCTGGCAATGACTGCTGCCATCCGCAAGGTATTCGTTGAAAAACCGGGCGAATTCGACCCACGTAAATACCTCGGTCCTGCTCGCGACAACATGGAAAAACTGTACAAGCACAAAATCGAGGCTGTTCTCGGAAGCGCAGGTAAGGCTGAATAATCCATTATTTGTATCTATATCCAATCCCGGCTCTTTTTAGGGCCGGGATTTTTTCGCCCTCCCCACTTTTTCACTATCTTTATACCGATTAACCATTTCAAATTGCTATTATGAAACTCAAATCATCAATTCTTGCTCTGTGCATGGCTGTCTCAGGCTTCAGCGCCTTGGCGGCCGGCAATTATGTCAGAATTTCTACCGATGCCACCGACCTTATCCTGAAGGTGGCCGACGATAATCGCCTTTATCAGTCGTATCTTGGCCCTCGGCTGCTTCATCTGACCGAGATAGATGCGCTCCCACAACTTGGCTTCACTTCGTACGACGGCCGAAAACGGCCACGTGGATGGGAGGTGTATAGTGGTTCCGGCAATGAGGATTACTTCGAACCTGCCGTTGCCATTACCCATGCCGACGGTAATGCATCTACATATCTCTACTATGTTGATTCCTCGTCTGAACCTGTTGTTGGTGGCATACACACCCGTATAGTCCTTCGCGATGATAAGTATCCCGTTGAGGTGGTACTCCACTATGTGGCTTATCCACGTGAAAATGTTATAAAGACATGGAGCGAGATATCTCATTCCGAGAAAAAGTCTGTCACTCTGTCGGCATATGCTTCTACAATGCTCTATTTCAATTGCCCGGCTTACTATCTCACCGAATTTTCGGGAGATTGGGCCACTGAAGTGCGTATGACGAGCCAACAGTTGCAGTTCGGCAAGAAAGTTATCGACACCAAGTTGGGTAGCCGTGCCTCAATGCACACTCCGCCGTTTTTCGAGGTGGGCCTCGGTCAACCCGTATCGGAACATCAAGGCATGGTGCTTATGGGCACTATCGGTTGGACCGGCAATTTCCGGTTTACATTCGAAGTCGACAATGGAGGATACCTGCGTGTGATTCCGGCAATAAATCCATATGCATCACAGTATAAACTGAAACCCGGCGAAGTGTTTACCACTCCGGAATTTGTATTCACTATTTCAGATTGCGGAACAGGCCAGGGTAGCCGTAACATTCACAATTGGGCCATGAATTACAGCCTCAAGGATGGCCACGGCTCGCGCATGTCGTTGCTCAACAATTGGGAGAACACTCATTTTGATTTCAATCAGGAATCTCTTGCCGGACTAATGAAGGAAGCCAAGGATCTCGGTGTGGATATGTTTCTGCTCGATGATGGCTGGTTTGCAAACAAGTATCCCCGCAAAGACGATGGTGCCGGTCTTGGCGACTGGGACGTTACTCATTCCAAGTTGCCCGGAGGCATACCGGCTCTTGTCGATGCCGCCAAAGAGGCTGGGGTGAAGTTTGGTATCTGGATTGAACCGGAGATGGTGAACCCTAAGAGTGAACTCTTCGAAAAGCATCCCGATTGGGTTATCATGCTGCCCAACCGCGACACTTACTATTTCCGTAACCAGCTGGTGCTTGATATGAGTAACCCTAAGGTGCAGGATTATGTGTATGGCGTCGTTGAACGTATCATGGCTGAAAACCCTGATGTGGCTTTCTTTAAATGGGACTGCAACAGCCCTGTCACAAACATCTATTCGCCGTATCTCAAGGAAAATCAGGGACAGCTCTACATTGACCATGTAAGGGGCGTATATAATGTATTCCGTCGTGTTAAGGAAAACTATCCTAATCTGCCGATGATGCTTTGTTCGGGTGGAGGTGCGCGTTGCGACTACGAGGCCCTGAAATATTTCACCGAATTCTGGTGTAGCGACAACACTGACCCTGTGGAACGTATCTTCATTCAATGGGGATTCTCACAATTCTTTCCGGCTAAGGCAATGTGTGCCCACGTGACAAGTTGGAACCGAAACACATCGGTGAAGTTCCGAACCGACGTGGCCTCGACTTGTAAACTCGGTTTCGACATATCGCTTGCCGACCTTTCGGCTGACGAACTGGAATATTGCCGTCAAGCAGTCAAGAACTGGAAACGTCTGAATCCATGTATCCTCGATGGCCAGCAGTATCGCTTGGTATCACCCTACGAGTCGAATCATATGGCCGTCAACTACGTCGACGCGACGCAATCGAAGGCTGTGCTGTTTACGTTCGATATCCATCCCCGTTATGCCGAACGGCTTCTGCCGGTGTGCCTTCAGGGACTTGAGCCAAACAAGTTCTACCGAATTGAGGAAATCAACTTGATGCCGGGCCGTAAGTCGACACTTAATAGCAACGGAAAAGTGTATAGCGGCGACTACCTGATGAAAGTAGGTCTCGATGTATTCACCACATCGGCAACCACCAGTCGTGTGATAGAACTCACTGCCCAGTAATCCGCCGCAAATTTTCTACACTTTTTCATAATTGGCGTTCTCCTCTTACTAAAGCCGGCGGCGAAGTTTTGTGTTGAACCAGTCAATCACCTTTGCCGATAGTTCTTGGCACATCTCATGGTGCTTGTCGGCTATGTTTTCAAGTTCGTATGGGTCATTGACAATGTTGTACAGTTCCAGACGTGATCCGTCAGCATTCACCAGTAGTTTGAAGTCGCCGCGGCGAATTGCCAGATGCGGGCTGCGGTTGCGCTCTTTTGCCGGTTGGTTAAACACCGGGCTGCGTCCATAGTCCCACATCAGGTCCTTGGTGCGGCTTTTTATGCATTGGCCCAACAGCGCATCGCTCATATCTTCTCCGCTCAGCATTGAAGTGTCGGGGCATTCTGCACCTACTATCTTGCACAGCGACGGATATATGTCGACCGACGACACCACAGTGCTGTTGTCGATGCTCGGCTCGATGTGTCCCGGCCAACTGATTATGAACGGCATGTTCAATCCACCTTCGTACAGACTGATTTTCTGCCCGCGCAATCCATTTGTGCGCAGCTGATTGTACGATGGGGCAGGGCCGTTGTCGGCCGTAAATATCACTATGGTGTTTTCCCATATGCCCAACTCCTTCAAACCATCGAAGAAGCGTCCCAACTCGCGGTCGTATGTTTCCAGCACTTGAGTGAATGCTTCGCGGGTTTGCCACCATCGTTTTTCGTAGTATTTGGCCGATGGAATCCAAGGATCGTGCATATCGTCGGGCCACAGATTCACAAAGCATGCCTCACCGCGGTTGCGGCGCAGAAAATCGAGTGCGCGGTCAACAAAATAATGCGTGCGCTCCCAGCGCTTGATGCTGTCGGTCTCGCTCCATATCCAGTTTGACGAAGTAATTAGTTTGTCGGGGTTGGGGCTTTCCCACGTCGAAACATATTCATCGAAGCCGTATCGCGGTATCTGCGGGGCATCGTCAACATCTCGGCCACCGCCCATGTGCCATTTCCCTATGTGCGCTGTGCGGTATCCCGCCGCCTTCAGCGAGCGGGCCATTGATGGAGCATTCGGGTCGAGATAATCGAACTGCTCATGCTTGCGGTTCTTCTCCCTCTCGTGTAGAAATGTGTTAATGCCCCATTGCGAGGGAAACATCCCGGTGGTGAGCGACACTCGCGATGGTGAACTCACCGGCGACGCGGTGTAGTAGTGTGTCATCACACGTCCTTCGGCCGCCAATCGGTCGATATTGGGTGTATTCACCCATTTCGAATTGAGATACGACACATCGCCCACGCCCATGTCGTCGGAATAGATAATCACGATATTCGGCTTCTCCTGCCCTTGGGCAAGTGCCGAGCCGGCCAGCAGCCCGGCGGTAAGTAACACTTGATTCTTCATCGGTTATGAAAGGTATTAGGTTTGTTGCCATAAAGATACACAAAAATCGCAGCAAACATATGCAGTATTCCGATAATTATTGATATAGAGTCACATAATAGCCAATAATAGCTAATTCGATGGCATCACACTGTATGATAGTCCTGCATTTTTTACAAAAAATCGCAGGTAAAACGAAAAAACGAAAAAATTGCCTCGAAAAATTTGCAGTTACCAAATTTCTTCGTACCTTTGCAACGCTTTCAAGGAAGTAAGGGCGTTTAGCTCAGCTGGTTCAGAGCATCTGCCTTACAAGCAGAGGGTCGGCGGTTCGAATCCGTCAACGCCCACCACCTAAA
>JBJEKE010000277.1:0-2365 GCA_051878475.1 Muribaculaceae bacterium
TCTTCGCCGGTGGGGGCGTAGACGAGTACCTGTGAGGGTGAAAACATCATATACAGCCCTGTGGCGACCATGGCTATCGACGCAATAGCCAGAAACATCATCAAAGTGTCGTTGTCGCCGGCTTGCGTCGAGCCGGCAAATGCGGCACCTGCCAATGCTATGAGCAAAGATGGTGCCAGATAGTTTTTTGGAGCCCTGACCACGTTGCTGTCGTAGGCAAGCAGTCCATTGGCATTATTTATGTTGTCCATTTGTCAGTAGGGTTTATTTGTTTTGAGTCATGTTGGCTATTTGTGAGCCTCGAGATGGGGCTCAATGGCTGTTGGCCGGGGCACAGTATGCCCAAGGAGGGCATTGGTGCCAATGCTCAAAATCAAATAATCAGACGACAAATGCAGTAAACGTAGTAGCCTTTCTGTCGCTTGAAAAAGTTGGTTATGGAGGGGACTGTGATGCTGCAAGGCTGTGGGCATCTGCTTTCCGTGGCCACTGTGGCGTAGGCACTGGCCGATTGCCATCCGGCGCGGCTGTGCTTGAGGCTCTTGCCGGAAATTGTTGATGTCAACGGCTCGGGGCTGCTGACGGCCTCGGGCAGTGTGGCAGCCATGTCGAAGCAGTGTGCTGCGTCGATGTGGCTCGACGAGCCGGAGCTGTCGGCAGCAGTCGCAGCGGCCAGCACAGCATTGGCCGACAGCTCGGAGTATGCTGCCGAGCTTGCCAGAAGTGTCAGCGCCGATAAGGCGATGAACATCATCGATGCCATGATATTTAGTGGCCTGTTGTTTGACATTAAAAAAAGTTGTGTCGTTGCCTTAAAAACAATTGTTGCCTTCGAAAAGTTTATAAATATAATGCTTTTTGTCGGATTTTGCTATGGCATAGACGATAAAAAGGAAAAATCGACCAATAAAATGCATTGTAAGAACAATAAATGTGGCGATATCCGGTCAGCTGACCCGCTTTTGCCCCGATTGTTGGGTGGCAGCGACGAGGGCGGGCATAAAGAATGAGACTGTGCCAAATCATCGCTGACTTGCGGCACAGCCCACAATAAAATGAAGTTGAATCTAAAAAAATATCCTATCTGACAATAACTTTTGCCACTTTTCCGCCCACCTCTACCAGGTATATACCGGCCGGGAGGCTGATACGGCTATGGTCGGCGGCAATTGCCGAGTGGCAAAGGGCGCCGGCTGCATTGGCAACGGTGAGCTGTCGGCCTTGGGCTCCGCGCACTTCGATTGTGCCTTTGCCGGCTACGATGGTAATGCGCCCGGCAGCAACCGCGTCGGCTGCCGATATGTCGTCGACAACGATTTCAATCGGTGCGCAAGCCTTCGATTCGCCGCAGCTGTAAACGGTGCTCACGCAGTAGTTGTAAGTGCCGGTTTGCGGCACGGCATCGGCATAAGCGGTTTGTGCCACCGGCTGCTGGTTAACCTTCACGCCGTTGCGGAACACGTTGTAGCCCACAATGGCGGCATCGGCGGGCATTGCTCCTGCAGCCTCGAATGCAATGTCGTCTACCATAAGTGCGTAGGTGTCGTAAGCATCGTGGTTGATGGCAAAATATTTGGCTCCCGCAGGAAGTGCGGCCTTGAATTCGGTCCATTCCTCGGGCACCACTCCGTCGGCAGGATAGTTCTCAACGGCATCGACCTCGATGAACGACTCGGGGCGCACGTCGGTGGTGGAGTAGAGCACACGGATGTTGTCGACAGGCACGCTCCAAGTGAGTTCGTCGGTGTTATGGATGGCACGCAGTGCAATTTCCACGCGGATGTATCGAGCATCCTTGAATGCTGCGAGGTCGGTGCAGCAGAAGTCCAGCCCGATGTGGGGCATTCCCTGGGGCGACGTCGGTGAGTTCAGTGGCAACAGTGTTGTTAACCTTCACCACCACCTTCGATATTTCGGCCAGAGGGGCTCCGGAAGCGGAGAGCGACGGAGCGGTGTACTGAACGCTCGCTTTCAGCTGGCCTTTGGAAGCAAGAGTGTAGTTAATTTATCGGGCAGTTGGCGGGTCGACCACTTTGGCTTTGTTGGCAATGGCAGCAATGCTTGCAAGCACTGCAAGCATGGTGAGTAAAAGTTTCTTCATTACGTTTAGTTTGATGTTTCTTTAATTAGTGCAGTTTGACGGCATTAAATTACACACCAATGCATTTATAATGCATCTTTTATGGTTGAAAAATATCAACAAATATGATATATCGTATAATTCGATTTATTTGTAGATAAATTAAGGCAAAAATATGCTGATTAATGAATTTATATACAAGAATTACAGCTGCATCGGTGCCGGAGGCAATGGTGCAGCTGCTAAATGAAAAGCAACCAATATGAGTTTATCGCTTGCGTTCCA